>CANRDH010000213.1 GCA_947629295.1 uncultured Clostridia bacterium | reverse complement strand
ACGTGCAGTTTTACATATATATAATTCCGTAAACAGGGAAATTTATGAGCAATATCTATGGAAAGTATGCGATTATGTTATAGGCTCATATATCATTACTATACTTAACGGAAGAAAAATATCCGAAAGTGATTTTAATGTAATAAAAAGATATTTTGAAAGCGTTGGTTTCGGAATGATTTCCGCTTGGCTTACAACCGGTATGACATCCGATATTCGGACATTTTTTTCAAGAATATGTGAAATTAAAAGCGGTATGTTGGAAGAGATGATTTCACGCTGTGAAATAAAGTAAAATATACAATATAGTCTTTTTGTCTTAAATTCGGACATTAGTATGCCCCGTGCCTAAAAAACAGGCACAGGGCATTTTTTGTCCGTTTTCGTTATTAAAAGCAATAAATATAATGTTAATAGCAAAGAAAAGGAAAGGAAAGGTGGCTGTTTATGCGTTTTTCAAAAGCGGTGGTCAGATACCGAATACCGATTCTGATTATTACCGTTCTGCTTCTTATACCGTCAGTTCTCGGTATGATGGCAACACGGATAAACTATGATATGCTCTCCTATCTGCCCGAGGACATGGAAACCGTCAAGGGACAGGATGAGCTGCTCAAAGATTTCAATAAGGGTGCATTTTCTTTTATTATCGTTGAGGATATGCCCGATAAGGATGTTTCCGGTCTGAAAGAAAAAGTTGAAGCTGTGGACCATGTAGAAAATGTCATATGGTATGATTCAATAGCAGATATATCCGTACCTAAGGAGATTCTGCCAGATGAGATATATGATGAATTCAACACGGAACATTCAACTATGATGGCGGTATTTTTCGATTCATCTACCTCCTCAGATGCTACAATGGATGCAATAAAGGAAATCCGCAGAATTACGGGAGAGCAATGCTTTGTTTCAGGTATGTCAGCCATGATAACGGATCTCAGGAATATATGTGAGCAGGAGGAATCCGTATATGTGGCAATCGCCGTATTGCTTGCCTGCATTGTAATGCTTTTTCTGCTCGACAGTTGGCTTGTACCGTTTATCTTCCTTATAAGTATAGGAATGATGATACTTATAAACCTCGGAAGCAATTACTTCCTTGGAGAAATATCCTATATTACAAAGGCTCTTTCAGCAGTTTTGCAGCTTGCCGTTACGATGGATTACTCAATCTTTCTCTGGCACAGCTATAATGAACAAAAAAACAAATACGAACATAAGGATGATGCAATGGCGGCAGCCGTAAAGGAAACCCTTACTTCGATTGTAGGAAGTTCTATCACTACCGTTGCGGGCTTCATAGCTCTTTGCTTTATGACATTTACAATGGGACGTGATCTCGGAATCGTAATGGCTAAGGGTGTTATTCTGGGTGTCCTCGGTTGTGTTACGGTCCTCCCATCACTTATCCTTGTGTTTGACAAACCGCTTCAGAAAACAAAACACAAACCGCTTATACCGGATATGGGCAGATTTGCAAAGGGTATAACCCGTATATTTCCCGTATTTCTTGTAATCTTTGTACTGCTTATACCCCCTGCTTACTACGGATATGAAAAAACCAATGACGAAGTATATTACGATTTATCCCAATGTCTTCCCGAAGATATGGATTTTGCAATAGCCAACAACAAGCTTAAGGATGATTTTGATATTGCCACAACAGAAATGGTTCTCGTTGACTCGGATCTTAAACCCAAAACCGTTAAGGCTATGACCGATGAAATGGAAAAGGTTGATGGAGTTAAATATGTTCTCGGTCTTGAATCACTCGTCGGAACGAGAATCCCCGAGGAGGTTATTCCCGACTCGGTAAAGAGTATGCTTGAAAGCGATAAATGGGAACTGCTTCTTATAAACTCTGAATACAAGGTGGCAAGTGATGAATTGAGCAGTCAGATAAACGAGCTTAATACAATACTGAAAAAATACGATGAAGGCGGTATGCTTATCGGCGAGGGTCCGTGTATGAAGGATCTGATAGAAACTACCTCACATGATTTTGAGGTTGTCAACATAATCTCGATACTTGCTATATTCGTGATTATAGGCTTGGTGGAAAAGAGCATTTCTCTGCCCTTTGTACTGATTTCGGTCATAGAACTTTCGATTTTTATAAATCTTGGTCTTCCGCATTATCTCGGACAAAGCCTGCCGTTTATCGCTCCTATTTGCATAAGCACGATACAACTTGGTGCAACCGTTGATTATGCTATTCTTATGACAACAAGATATAAATCCGAACGTATAAAAGGATACAGCAAAAGGGATTCCATAAAAATCGCACTTTCAACCTCAATTCCCTCAATCATTGTTTCAGGTATGGGATTGTTCGCCGCAACTTTTGGTGTTGCCCTTTACTCGGATGTAGATATGATAAGCTCAATATGTATGCTTTTGGCGAGAGGTGCAATCATCAGTATGATTGCTGTTATATTCATGCTCCCCGCTTTGCTTATGCTATGTGACAGAGTTATATGTGCCACAACCATAGGTATGGGA
>CANRDH010000212.1 GCA_947629295.1 uncultured Clostridia bacterium | reverse complement strand
GCTTTTCGTACTTCGTCCTTAAAGAGATACCTCAGAGGTTCAATTATACCCTCAAAACCGATATTCTCCGGAAGGGCGCCGACATTATGGTGCGGCTTGATTGCTGCTGCATCACCGACTCCGCTTTCTACAACATCAGGGTAAATCGTACCCTGACAGAGAAAATCTATCTGCCCAAGCTTTTTAGCCTCGTCCTCGAACACTCGTATAAATTCATTACCTATTATCTTCCGCTTTTCGTTAGGGTCGGTAACACCGTAAAGCTTGGAAAGAAATCTCTCCTGTGCATTTACTCTTATGAGATTCATGTCAAACTGCTCTTTGAATACTCTTTCGACACTGTCACCCTCGTCCTTGCGAAGAAGTCCGTGGTCAACAAAAACACAGGTAAGCTGCTTTCCGACAGCTCTATGTACAAGCACGGCGGCAACAGAAGAATCTACCCCGCCGGAGAGTGCACAGAACACCTTTTTATCCCCTATCTGCTCCCTGAGCTTTGCAACGGTATCCTCAACAAAGCTGCTCATTTTCCAATCGGCGGTACAGCCGCAGGCGTTATAAAGAAAATTGCGGATATACAGCATACCCTCAACAGTATGATTTACCTCAGGGTGGAACTGAACAGCAAAGAAGTAACGATTAATATCCTCCATTGCAGCCACGGGACAGTTGTCGGAGATTGCCGTAACCTTGAAGCCGTGAGGTACATCGGAAATATAATCAGTATGACTCATCCAACAAACATTATTTTGCTGAGCCTGATGGAAAAGCAAGGACGAAAGGTCGAACTCCACATCCGTCTTACCGTATTCCTTCAGCTCACTGCTGCTTACCTTACCCCCGAGAATATGTGCCATAAGCTGTGCGCCGTAGCATATCCCGAGAACAGGAATCTTAAGCTCGAAAATCTTTTCGTCACATTTCGGAGAATTTTCATCATATATGCTATTGGGACCGCCGGAGAATATAATTCCCTTATATCCTCCGGTCTCAATCTTTTCAATAGGTGTTGTATAGGGTAAAAGCTCACAATAAACATTACATTCTCTGACTCTTCTTGCTATAAGCTGGCTGTACTGACCGCCAAAATCAAGAATAAGAACCTTTTCATGCTTTGTTTCCATTTCAATCAGCCTTTCTCGTTATAATTTCCTTTTTCCGTATTAATACAAATTTATTCCACAGTTACAGACTTTGCAAGATTTCGGGGCTTGTCTATGTCACAACCTTTAAGTGAAGCAACATAATAAGCAAAAAGCTGCAAAGGTATTACGGCAAGCGACGGCAAAAGCATATCACATACCTTCGGTATATATATGGTCTGACCTATATTATCCATTTCGGGGTGATTATCACAGGCGATACACATAACCTGTGCTCCTCTTGTCTTTACCTCTTCTATATTGCTGACTATCTTTCCTATAAGCTCCTCATGGGTTGCAAGAGCAATTACAGGCGTTCCTTTTTCAATAAGAGAAATTGTTCCGTGCTTAAGTTCACCTGCGGCATACGCCTCACTGTGAATATACGATATTTCCTTAAGCTTAAGAGAACCCTCAAGCGAGAGTGCATAATCTATATTTCTTCCGATGAAGAATATATCCTTACTGTTGAAATATTTTGAAGCAAGATACTGTATTTTTTCCTTATGCTGCAAAATGCTTTCTATCTTTTCAGGCAATTGCTCAAGCTCTCTTATAAGAGCCTTATATTCATCGTCAACTATTGTGCCGAGCATATCGCCGAAGTACAAAGCCATAAGGTAAATAACCGCAAGCTGTGTACTGTAAGCCTTTGTTGTGGCAACCGATATTTCAGGACCCGCCCAAGTGTAAATTACCTCATCAGACTCGACCGCAATGGCGCTTCCTACTACATTTACAACAGAAATGACATGGGAACCTCTGCGCTGTGCTTCCTTCATTGCTTCTTTGGTATCAGCTGTTTCTCCCGACTGACTTATAACAATCGTCAGCACCTTATCGTTTATTATAGGATCACGATACCTAAACTCAGACGCTAAATCTACCTCGACAGGTATTCTCAGCATTTTTTCAAAAATATATTTAGCAACAACTCCGACATGATATGCGGAGCCACAGGCTATTATATTTATTTTGGTAAAATTTTTAAGCTGTTCATTCGTAAGACTGATATCGTCAATAACAACCCTTCCGTTTTTGATCCTTGGACTTATTGTGTCTCTTACCGCCCTCGGCTGCTCCATAATTTCCTTGAACATAAAATGCTCATAGCCGCCCTTTTCGGCTGCATTAATATCCCAATTGACAGTTTCAATATTTTTTTGAATTTCTTCCTTATCGGTATCTATTATTTTTACACTATCACGGTTAAGAACAGCTATTTCATTATTTTCAAGACGGTATATTTTCTTTGTTCTTGAAAGAATTGCAGTTACATCTGAAGCAATGAAATTTTCCTTCTCTCCAAGACCGATTATGAGGGGGCTTTCCTTCCTGACAGCTATAATTTCATCAGGGTTTTCCAT
>CANRDH010000211.1 GCA_947629295.1 uncultured Clostridia bacterium | reverse complement strand
TCCGATAAAATAATTCATTTCCATGTAGAGCTTTTTAACCGTATCGGTAATTACGGCAGCATCAATTTTTCTGATTTCCATTTTTTTCGGGAAATACCCTTCACCTCATAATATTTTTTACATAATTATTATAAATGAAACAGATGTTTTTTTCAATGCTTTAAGTATTTTGCATGGTATATTTTTTCTTAGAATTGTAATTAAGTTAAATTATACATATCTGTTATTGTTATTCTGAGGAATTTATACAAAAAAGCGTAAATAAAGCGTAAATAACTAATGATATTCTTGACATTGTAATTATAAGGTATTAAAATGTTAATAATATATTAATTTTAAATTAACTTTTTTATAGATTTTTAGGAGTGTAATTATGGCTGACGAAGAAAGGATACAGCTTCTTGAGGAAAAAAATATACATCTGTGGTTCGGAGGTTCACCTGTTGCACTTTGTACTATGAAACTTGAGCTTGATAAGAGGATCGGAGCTATTTTTGCATATGGAAAAATGATGAATGTCCAGCCGGAGCATATACAGGAAGTGGTTTTCGATTTGATTTGCTATGATTCGGTTAGACTTATTGTGGGTTCGATAGATAATTTTAAATACACCGGACTAGACATTCCGCGCAACGGTGTTTTTGGTATGGATGTTCCTATAAGAATAAAGGACCCTACAACGAGAAATGTTGAATTTGTAATTAAATCGGTAACAACAACAAGCGGCGAAACATGGAATAATAAGGACGGTATTAGATTTAATATAAGCCTTGAGCAGAAGAGTATATATAATGCACAGGGAGATCTGAACAGGCAATTTGTTGACAATTGCGCCCAGGATAATATTGATCACACAAAGCTTATTTTACAGCCTGTGTTCACTGATTCTTACTGGCTGTGCGCCTGTGGGGCGCTGAATTGGGGCGATGAGGATACATGCTGTTCATGCGGAGTTTCAAAGAAATGGCTTTGTGACAATATACAAATGGATTTATTGAAACAACAGGATGAACACAGAAAGGCAGAGGCTAAAAAAATAAGAGAAGAAGCTGCCGAAAGAGATAGGCTCGAGAAAAAACACCGTGAGGAAACCTATGAAAAACGGAAAAAGGATTATGAAAAACAGGTTGAAAGGCAGAAAAAATTAAGGGTTCAAAGAAAAGTTATATTGATTGTGGCTGTCATAGTTTTCTTTGCGACAGGGGGATTTCTGTTTTTTAAGTACGGAATACCTTATATTAATTATCAAAGTGCAGTTACGGATATGAATAAGGGAAATTATGACACTGCGATAGAAAAATTTGAAGATATGAACGGTTATCTTGACAGCAATAATTTAAAGAAAAAATGTATGTATATTAAAGCGCTGAATCAATTTTATGCGGGAGATTATAAATCTGCGGCGGCTCTTTTTTCAAAAATAGAAGGATATGAGGATTCGGCTCAGAAATATATAGACTCGCTGACAGCCATGGGAGATTCCTATTTGGAGGAAGAAGAATATGATATGGCACTTGATTTATACACACAGGTAGGCTTAGATTATAAAACTAACGATAATGTTATGAAATGTTGCGAGCAGTTGTATAATATTGCCGGTGATGAGCTGAAAAATAACCGGATCAGCGGAGCTTACGAAAAATTTACAAAGCTTGGGGATTTTAAGGACAGCAGAGATAATGCTATGGAATGTCAATATCGTTTGGCTGACAGGAAATATATGAGAGGAGATTTAAGAGAGGCCATCGATATATATGATAGTATTAAAGGATATAAGGACGTTGACAAAATACTTGAAAAACTAAGTACACTGAAAATTGTGCTGAGCGCATCAGTCGATAATGAAACGCCCGCAGTATGGGACGTATTCGATATTGATTGCCCGAAATGCGGAAATAAAGTACAATATGTGTTTGAGTTCTATCAAGATGGTAAGTATAAGTTTAATGTTGTTTGTGACAATGAAAGCGATTCATATGAGTATACCGGAAGATTTAAGATAGAAAATAAAAAACTTTATTTATCTGAATATGTTTCGGGTACACTGAAATGGAAAGAAGCGGCAACCATTAAAGACATAACGAATGATGTTTCAAGTGTGGAAGGTAAAAACACTGCAATAGTTATGACTGACCCGCTGAATCTGAAAAATAAAAAGGTTATAACATTGTACGGGAACAATATTTCAGATAATACCATATCAATTGCTTAGAACAGTGTTTCTTTGTTTTTAAAATCAAAACTAAAGATAGGCCGGTCAGCTGTGCAGGTTGTCCGGCTGATTTTATATTTACAGGAAATTTTATCGAATCTATATAATGCTGCATAGGTGCATATTCATTAATTTATTTTGAGTAAAAGTATGCAGTTGATACAGTATGGTGGATTTGGATAAAAAAATTTCATTAAAGCAATAAATTAAATACAATTTATGGAAAAAGAAAAAAACTGTTGACAACAGGGAAAAGGTATGATAATATAAGAAAGCTGTCGCACGGAAGACCGGAGGCGAGGGAACAGGTGGAGC
>CANRDH010000210.1 GCA_947629295.1 uncultured Clostridia bacterium | reverse complement strand
TCCGCAGCATTTGCCAATAATAAAATATCTTAAGGATGTTTCAAAGCACTTTGATCATTAATTAAAATTATTTTTAGGAGAGAGAATTATGTCATATACAGCTATATTAAAATCAGCAGATAAACCCCGTTTATCGTTTAAGGTACAGACAGTTGCAACGATTTCAGCAATAATCGGAGCAGTTGCACTTCCTCAAATTTTCCATTTGATTGGTATGGCTTCGGGACTCGGAACTGTTCCGGGTGAGGTATTTCTTCCCATGCATATTCCGATAATACTTGTTGGTTTGTTGGCAGGTCCGTATGCAGGTATGATATCCGGACTTATCGGTCCGGCTGTAAGCTTTTTGCTCTGCGGTATGCCGGGTGCTGCAATGCTTCCGTTTATGATGACAGAGCTTTGTGCATACGGACTTATGGCAGGACTTTTGCGTAATGTGAAAATGCCCGCTCTTGTAAAGGTGCTTGCTGTTCAGATTTTCGGACGTGCAGTCAGAGCGCTCGCAATACTTACATCTGTGTATGTATTCGGCAGTCAGGCACTAAGCGTTGCAGTGATATGGACAAGTATAGCAACAGGACTTATCGGCCTGGTATTCCAGTGGGCACTGATACCGCTTTTGGTATATTATGTTGAGGACAAGATGAAGTATGACAAATAATTTAAACAGGGCAAAGGACAGCCTTTCGAGCGGGAGCTATACCTGTGTTTTGTGTAAGGGCAGTGAGTTTTACACAAGTACGGCAAAGGGAATAATACCTCTTGTGGAATTTATAGACAGCGGCAGGAATTTCAAAGGATTTTCCGCAGCAGATATAATTGTCGGCAGAGCGGCGGCTTTACTGTATGTACTTTTAGGTGCGGATTCGGTATATGCTGATGTCATAAGCGAGGGTGCGGTTAGTGTGCTGAAAGAGAACGGAATTTCTTTTGAGTATCGTGTAAAAACAAAAGAAATACATAACCGCAGCAATACCGGTTTATGTCCTATGGAAGAGGCAGTTAAAAATATTAATGAACCGCAGGCAGCACTTGCTGCAATAAAGAAACGACTTGCTGAAATAAGGAAATAAAAAACAAAATCCCGACTGTTCACAGAAGAACAGTCGGGTAAATTATTAGTTCAGTGCATCAATTGCCGCTTTTATCATTTCAATCTTCTCTGCAAATTTAGCGGCATTTGCCTTAACCTCGGCAACTACCTTTTCTGGGGCCTTTGCCATGAATCCCTGATTATTCAGCTTCTTTTGATTGAACTCAAGATCCTTCTGTGCAGCTTCAAGCTCTTTGTTAAGCCTCTTAAGCTCCGCCTCTCTGTCAACAAGCTCGTCCATGGGTATATATATCTTTGCGTCTGCCGTTACAACCGTTACAGCTCCGTCTATGTCAAAGTTTTCCGCAACCTCAACCTCACTTGCACTTGCAAGACGTGAGAAGAAAGCACTGCCGCTTTTAAATATCTCTGTTTCTTTAGCAGCAATATATACCTTTGCTTTTCTTGACGGGGGGACATTCATTTCGGCGCGGCGGTTACGAATAGCCTTTATAGCATCCATAACCATCATCATTTCTCTCTCTGCCTGCGGGAAATTATACCTTTCCTCATACTCGGGGAATTTCTGTGTCATAATCGTTTGACCGTCATGCGGCATTGACTGCCATATTTCCTCAGTAATAAACGGCATAAACGGATGAAGAAGCTTAAGAGTTTTATCCATGACCCACACAAGAACTTCACGTGCGTTATGTGCGGACTGGCCCTGACCCTGTAAACGTGCTTTGGCAAGCTCAATATACCAATCGCACAGACAATCCCATACAAAATCGTAAATTTTCTGTACTGCAACGCCAAGCTCGAATTTTTCAAGACTTTCGGTTATTTCCTTAGCTGTCTTATTGAGCGTTGAAATTATCCATTTATCCTCAACCGTTATTTCAGCGGGAAGCTCTCCCTTGACATCGTAATCATCAATATTCATATGAATGAAGCGCGCAGCATTCCACAGTTTATTTGCAAAGTTTCTGCAAGCCTCGACCTTTTCGGGGATATATCTCATATCGTTTCCGGGGCTGTTGCCCATAACAAGGAAGAAACGCAGGGCGTCGGCACCCATTTCCTTTATGACCTCAAGCGGGTCTATACCGTTGCCGAGTGATTTTGACATCTTCACACCGTTTGCATCACGTACTATTCCATGAATGAATACGGTATCAAAAGGCTGCATACCGGTCTGTTCAACAGCCGAGAAAATCATTCTTGCAACCCAGAAGAAGATTATATCATATCCGGTTACAAGTGTATTTGTCGGATAGAAATATTCAAGCTCGGGAGTTTTTTCGGGCCATCCGAGAGTTGAGAACGGCCACAAAGCAGAACTGAACCATGTATCAAGTGTATCGGGGTCCTGTGTAAGAGCTTTACTTCCGCATTTCGGGCATGAGCATGGAGTTTCCTTTGAAACAATGGTTTCTCCGCAGTCGTCACAATACCATACAGGTATTCTGTGACCCCACCAAAGCTGACGTGATATACACCAGTC
>CANRDH010000209.1 GCA_947629295.1 uncultured Clostridia bacterium | reverse complement strand
TTGGTTCCCGTAATTCCTTCAGTAGAGGAATTTCCTTATACGATACGTCTTGTTTCGGAGATACTTTCTTCAAACGGTTCTACCTCACAAGGCTCAATCTGCGGTTCAACGCTTTCACTTATGGATGCAGGTGTTCCGATAAAGGCTCCGGTTGCGGGTATATCCTGCGGACTTATAACAGAGGGCGATCGCTGGATGACAATGGTGGATATCCAAGGACTTGAGGATTTCTTCGGAGATATGGATTTCAAGGTTGCGGGTACACATGAGGGTATCACAGCTATACAGATGGATTTGAAAATCAGCGGTCTTACTCCGGATATGGTAAAGGAAGCACTCTATAAGACGCATAAGGCAAGAGATTATATAATTGACGAGGTTATGCTCAAGGCTATACCCGAGCCGAGAAAGGAGCTTTCCAAATATGCTCCGAAAATGGTATCAACGGTTATTCCGATTGATAAGATCCGTGAGGTTATCGGTTCAGGCGGAAAGGTTATCCAGAAGATTTGTGCCGAATGTGATGTAAAAATAGATATCGAAGAGGACGGACATGTATTTATCAGCGGTCTTGACAGGGAAAACTGCAACAGAGCACTTACTATTGTTGACACGATAGTAAGTGATCCCGAACCGGGAGCAATATACAAGGGCAGAGTAACAAGGATCATGGATTTTGGCGCTTTTGTAGAGATAGCTCCGGGCAAGGAAGGACTTTGCCATATTTCACAGCTTGATGTAAAGCGTACCGAAAAGGTAACGGACGCTGTTAATGTTGATGATATAATAATTGTAAAGGTACTCGAAATAGATGACAGAGGAAGGATAAATCTTTCACGCAGAGAGGCACTTATTGAGGTCGAGGGGCTTACTCCGGAAAACGACCTTCCCCCTAGAAGACCGTCTTCATCCGGAAACGGCGGGAGAGGCTTCAAAAGAAAGTACAATGATTGATGATGTTTGGGATACTCTGACATCGGGATTAATGTAAAAAACTGAATTAAAGGAGCTGTGGCATAGTATATATGATTGATTCACAGCTCCTTTTTTGTTTTCAGCAATATTTTTTCGTCATAATGAATACGGCAGACTGAATGGAAAAAAGGTTTTACTTCTAAAAAACATAACGAAAATTTAGACAATTTGGACAAAATAATTCTGCAATCTCAGTTTAGCGGTTATATTTCTTGACATAGGCGAAATAATTTTATATAATGTATTTGTTAATATCGTAAAATCAGGATAAGTGTTGTCTTTTTACGGTACATCAAAACAGGTTAGGAGATGCAAATAATGAAACGTAAAAAATTACTGAGCATTATACTGGTTTTTGCAGTGATTTTGACAATGTGTACAGTCGGAATGCTCACTGCTTCCGCCGACAGCAGTTCTACTCTTCCGCACTTTATTGTGACGGAAAAGGTTGACGGTGAGAATGTTGTTGTGACTATTAAGTTAAAAAGTACGGATGAAGTAGTAGGAGCAGCCAGCTATCGTTTTACGTATGATGCTGGTGTTTTTGAATTGGTTTCTAAAAAAAGTTTTGAGGCTAAGCTTTATACAGATGATGGTATAGGTAAGGTATCACCGAACATAAACACAAATAATGTCGGAGAAGTAAGGGGTAACTATTTCTTGACCTTCGGCGGTGATGATACGGAAAACCTTGTTTCCGGCGACACGTTTGATTTAGTTGCTTTTACTTTTAAGCTTAAAAACGGCTCGTTTAGGAAAGAGGATATAGTTTTCGGTGATTATGAATTCTATAAAGTTGATGCTAAAAAAATCGCGGATCAGAACACCGAAGGTACAGAGCCTGAATTTATTATAGATTGTCCTCATACAAATACTAAGGATGTTGTAAATGAGGTTGCAACCTGTACGAAGGCAGGTTCAAAGGATGTTTTATGTTCGGTTTGCAACGAAAAGCTCAGAACCGAGTCTATACCTCAGCTTGAGCATTCATGGGATAGCGGTAATGTGACAACGGAGCCTACCTGTACAGATAAGGGTCAAAAGACATATAAATGTACATATAACTGCGGTACCACAAAGACTGAGGATATTGACCCAACAGGACATAACTGGAGTGATGTTGCCGAGTTTTTATGGAGTGATGATTACAGCGGCGCAACAATTATCTTAAAATGTACAAATAACGAAGAGCATACGAAGGAATTTGAGGTTGATTCTACCTCTGAGACAACTGCTGCTGCCTGTGAAAAGGGCGGTTCTACCGTATATACGGTAAGCCAGGAGTTTGAAGGAAAGACCTATTCTGACAAGCAGACTGTTTATACCGAAGCAACAGGACACAGCTGGAAGCAGAGCACTGTTGAGTGGGCTGATGATTACAGCTATGCGACTTTCGTCCTGGAATGCGAAAATAATAAAGAGCATACAAAGGAATTAAAGGTTTATTCTACCTCTAAGACCACTGCTGCTGCCTGTGAAAGCGACGGTTCCACTGTATATAGCGTAAGCACGGAATTTGAAGGCAAAACCTACACCGACAGTCAGACGGTTAAAATTCCTGCTAC
>CANRDH010000208.1 GCA_947629295.1 uncultured Clostridia bacterium | reverse complement strand
ATCCGAATGATATTTTATCGGTACGGACAAAATTCCCTGACCGTTTTCTATCAATATTTTATTTGCCATACAAGATTGGCACTTTTCCATAGACTTACCCTGTAAAATCAAAATGCCGGCGGTACTATAACAAGACCTGTTTTTTCGTCAAGTCCAAAAATTATATTCATATTCTGTATTGCCTGTCCTGCCGCTCCCTTTACCATATTATCTATAGCGGATATTGCAACAAGTGTATTTGTTCTTTTATCATGGTGAAGTGAGATATCACAGAAATTTGAATATTTTATATTATGTATATCTGCATTTGCTCCATCCGGAAGAACACGAACGAAAAATTCATTCTCATAGAATTTTTCATATTCCTTTCTTATCTGCTCAAAGCTTACTCCTTCATTTACTTTTGCATAGCAGGTTGAAATTATTCCCCTGTTTACAGGAAGAAGATGAGGTACAAATGTTATTGTAACCTTTTTCCCCGAAAGCTTGGAAAGAGTTTGTTCGATTTCGGGTGTATGTCTATGGTTTGCAACCTTATATGCGTGAAAACCCTCGTTAAGCTCAGGATAATGATTACCCTGACTCGGCTTTCTTCCTGCACCCGTTACACCTGATTTTGAATCAACAATTATTCCCTCTGTGCTGACAAGACCTGCCTTGACAGCCGGTGCAAGTGCAAGCGGTGCGCCCGTGGTATAACATCCGGGGTTAGCTATAACACGCTTTCCCTTTATATTCTCTCTGAAAAGCTCCGGAAGTCCGTAAACCGCTCTTTTATGCAAATCATGGTCAAGAAAATCACAGCCGTACCACTGCTTATATTCATCCTCACTTTCAAGACGGAAATCCGCCCCGAGGTCTATAAATGCCTTTCCCGCCTTATCACACTGAGCGGCAAGCTCCTGTGAAAGTCCGTGAGGAAGCGCGGCAAATATAACGTCACTTTTTTCAACGACCTCATCCTGTGTTCCACATTCCATATCACACAAGGATTTATATGAGGGATAAACCTCACTGAGCTTCTTTCCCTCAAAGCTTACCGAGCTTATCGCTGCAATTTCCGCTTCGGGGTGAGTCAAAAGTATGCGTACAAGTTCTGCTCCCGCATATCCTGTTGCTCCGATAATTCCTGCCTTTATCTTCATTTCCTTCTCCTCTTTTCCTTATACATAATCGTATATTATAATTTCTCCGTTATTTCTCTTACTCTCTTCACCTGCGCAATAACATTTTCGCTTGCCGGTCCTCCGAGTACCTTTCTTCCGTTTACGCAGTTTTCAAGTGAAATAGCCTCATATACTCCCTCGTCAAACGTATCGCATATCTTTTTGTATTCTTCAATCGGAAGTTCTTCAAGCGTTGTCTTTTTCTCTATGCAAAGTGCGACAAGCGTACCTGTTGCTTTATATGCATCTCGGAAAGGAAGTCCCTTTTTAACGAGATAATCCGCGCAGTCCGTGGCATTTATAAATCCGTTTGCGGCTGCTTTTCTCATATTATCCGTCAATACACGCATAGTATCTATCATCGGAGTAAAAGCTGTCAGGCACATCTTTACGGTATCAACAGCATCAAATATTGCTTCCTTATCCTCCTGCATATCTTTGTTATAAGCAAGTGCTATGCCCTTCATAACAGTAAGCAGTGTCATAAGGTCGCCGAATACCCTTCCTGATTTTCCTCTTACAAGCTCTGCTATATCAGGATTTTTCTTTTGCGGCATTATGCTCGAGCCTGTTGAAAAAGCGTCGTCAAGCTCAACAAACTTGAATTCCCACGAACACCACATGATTATTTCTTCAGAAAAACGTGAAAGATGTACCATGATTATTGAAAGCACAGAGGCAAGCTCCATGCAGAAATCCCTGTCGGAAACACCGTCAAGACTGTTTTGACATATATCAGAAAAGCCTAAAAGCGAAGCTGTTATACTTCTGTCTATCGGGTAAGTGGTTGTTGCAAGAGCACCACTGCCGAGTGGCATAGAGTCCATATGTTTATATGCACATTCAAGTCTGTCTGCATCTCTGAGAAGCATTTCCGCATAAGCCATAAGGTGATGACCGAATGTTATAGGCTGCGCCCTTTGAAGATGTGTATATCCGGGCATTACAGCAGTACTGTATTCCTCTGCCTTCTTGCATATTACCCCGATAAGCTCCTTTATCTGAGCCTTTATATTCTTTATTTCCTTTTTAAGATAAAGTCTTATATCAAGTGCTACCTGGTCGTTGCGGCTTCTTGCCGTATGAAGCCTTTTTCCTGTCTGACCGAGCCTTTCGGTAAGTTCACCCTCAATAAAGGTATGTATATCCTCTGCGTTCGGGTCTATTACAAGCTTTCCGCTGTCTATATCGGCAAGAATACCCTCAAGTCCCTTTATTACAGCGTCTGCTTCGCTTTTTTCTATTATACCGCACTCGCCTATCATTGTGGCATGAGCGATACTTCCCTCTATATCCTCACGGTACATACGGCTGTCGAATGATATCGAGGAATTGAAATCATTTGTTTTCTTGTCTATCTCTTTCGAGAAACGTCCTGCCCAAAGCTTCATATAAACACACTCCGTTCTTTAATTTTTGAAACAGCTTTTGTATAGACAAACTCTATTTACCCATAGAAAAACCGTTTAATGACTGTATC
>CANRDH010000207.1 GCA_947629295.1 uncultured Clostridia bacterium | reverse complement strand
CCATGTATAAGCTGCGGAGCCTGTCTTAATCACTGTCCGTTAAGACTTGAGCCAAGGGAAATATTCAGAGCTTATAACAATAACTCACCCGAGGAGCTTGAAAGACTTTGCGTTGATCTGTGTATGGAATGTGGCTGCTGTTCGTTTGTCTGTCCGGCAAACAGACCGCTTGTTCAGACAAATAAGCTTGCTAAAATCATGCTGAGAAAATATCTTGCGGCAAAAAAGGAGGAAAAGAAATGAATAAATTAATATCATCGGTTTCCCCTCATATAGGCGGCAAGCGTACAACACAGAAAATAATGCTTGATGTTATAATTGCACTTATGCCCGCTTTGATAGCTTCTGTTGTAATATTCGGCTACAGAAGCCTTATAGTGACGGGAGCCTGCGTTATAAGCTGTGTACTGTCGGAATTTTTATTTGAGAAGCTATGCAAAAGAGAGGTTACTATTTCAGACCTTTCCGCTGTTGTGACGGGAATACTTCTTGCATTCAATCTGCCTGTGGGAATACCGATATGGCAGGCAGTTTTCGGAAGTGTGACAGCAATTATAGTTGTTAAGGAGCTTTTCGGGGGTATAGGGCAGAATTTCGCAAATCCTGCAATAACAGCAAGAATTATTATGCTTACTGCATTTTCAGGTACGATGACTACATGGGTAATTCCCGAATCGATTGACGGTGCGGACGCGATATCGGGCGCAACGCCCCTTGCCGCTGCGGCAAAGGGGGAAAAGCTTCCGTCATATCTTTCACTGTTTTTAGGAACACACGGAGGATGTATCGGAGAAACCTGCGCAGCCGCCCTTTTGCTCGGCGGTGCTTATCTCCTTATCAGGCGTGTTATAACTTTCCATACTCCGCTCGCATTTATAGGAACGGTTGCGGTTATGTCGCTTATCTGCGGAAAAGATGTATTGTTCCAGCTCCTTTCAGGCGGACTTTTGCTCGGTGCCTTCTTCATGGCGACCGATTATGCAACAACGCCCTCATCTAAATGGGGTAAGGTAATATTCGGTATAGGCTGCGGTCTTATAACCGTTCTTATAAGATTTTACGGTAATCTGCCCGAAGGAGTATCGTTCTCAATACTTATTATGAATATATTTACACCGTATATATCAAGACTTACAAGGAATAAACCGCTGACGGGAGGTGTCAAGGCATGAAGGATATAATAAAGCCGATAGCTGTGCTCGGAGCAATTTGTCTTATTGTAACGGCACTTCTTGCTTATGTAAACAGCGTAACACAGCCGATAATACAAGCTGCTGAGGAGGAAACTGCCGCTAACGCAAGAGCAGAGGTGCTCAAGGAGGCTGAATCCTTTGAGCTTATGAACATCAAAAACCTACCCGAAGGAATCACTGAGGTATATAAGGGCAGCGGTGACAGCGGATATGTATTTATGATGACTCAAAAGGGATACGGCGGAGATATTAAGCTTATATGCGGTATTAGGAATGACGGAACTATAGAAGCCGTAAAAACTTTGTCGCACAGTGAAACAAGCGGTATAGGCTCCCGTGTTGTTGATAACGGAGCGGGCTACCATGAAAAATATGTAGGAAAGACAGCAGACGATTATCAGGGTGTTGACGCAATAACAGGTGCGACAATTTCCTCAACGGCATATAAAAAGGCTGTCGGAAGTGCATTTGAAGCATATAAAGTTGTAAAGGGGGCAGAGTGATGAATACAATTAAGAATTTCACAAAGGGACTCATAAAAGAAAACCCCGTTCTGGTGCTTGTTCTCGGGACCTGTCCCACTCTTGCGACATCTACAAGCGTTATTAATGCACTCGGAATGGGCGCGGCGGCGACAATAGTTCTTCTTTGCTCGAATATAGTAATATCCGCTCTGAGGAAGCTGATACCGAATACCGTGCGTATCCCTTGTTATATCGTCCTTATTGCAGGCTTTGTAACAATGGTGCAGATGCTTGTCAAGGCATTTGCTCCGGCACTTGACGAATCGCTCGGCATATATCTTCCGCTTATAGTTGTAAACTGTATAATACTCGGCAGAGCGGAAATGTTTGCAAATAAGAATAAGGTGTTCGATTCCGCAATAGACGCGCTCGGAATGGGTGCGGGCTTTACGCTTGCTTTATTCCTTATGGCAACAATCCGTGAGGTTTTCGGCAACGGTACATTCTGCGGAATTGAAATACCTGTGCTTATAGATAATCATGTTTCAATTATGACGATGGCACCCGGAGGATTTTTCGTATTCGGTCTGCTTATTGCCGCAGTGAATAAATTTGCTAAGAATAAGCCGAAGAAAAAGAATTTCGGCTGTCAGGGCTGTCCGCAGGCTGAAATTTGCGGAAAGTCAGGCTGTGGTGAGAATGTAAAGGAGGCTGCTGAAAATGACTAAGCTTATTATAATATTGCTTTCGGCGGTATTTATAAATAACTATGTCCTGTCAAGATTTTTAGGAATATGTCCGTTCCTCGGAGTATCTAAAAAGCTCGATTCCGCTGTAGGTATGAGTATAGCTGTCATATTTGTAATGCTTATGGCGACTGCCGCAACCTACCCGATACAGATGTATCTGCTAAACCCGAATGACCTCGGATATTTGCAGACGATTGTGTTTATACTGGTTATCGCAGCACTGGTTCAGCTTGTTGAAATTGTGCTTAAAAGATTCATGCC
>CANRDH010000206.1 GCA_947629295.1 uncultured Clostridia bacterium | reverse complement strand
TATAATTAATTTTGAATTTCACTTGACAAATTTGTTATAAAGGAGTATTATATAACATACTAAATATATAGGTTTAGTGTATTATATTTTATTCTTAAAATTTATTATTTTGATATTAGCTTTAAGGATGATAGTATGAGCTTCAATTTTTATAATCCGGATATAAAAAAGTTTATGTCTGAGGGGTCCTTTGGTATAGAAAAGGAAAGCCTCAGAGTTGACGAAAAGGGTTATCTTTCCCGCACAAAACACCCCTTTGAAAATGACCCGAATATAGACAGGGATTTCGGCGAAAATCAGGTTGAAATAGTTACCGACGTATGCGGAAGTATAGATGAGCTGTATACTCACCTTACACAGCTTCACGGCACACTTATAAAAAATCTTGCCGAACTTGAAACAGGACGGGAGCTGTTATGGCTTTTTTCATCTCCGCCGTATATAAAAAGCGAGAATGATATTCCGGTTGCAAGCTTTAAGGGTATGTTAAAGGGTAAGGAGCTATACAGACAATATCTTGCAAAAAAATACGGAAAAAAGAAGATGCTTTTTTCCGGAATACATTTTAATTTTTCATTCGGTGAAAAGCTTCTGAGGGCCTGCTTTGAGGAGCATGGAAAGACTTCATACCGGGAGTACAAGGACAGCGTCTATCTTGAGCTTGCCAAAAAGCTGACAAGATACAGCTGGCTTATAGTGTATCTTACCTCTGCAAGCCCGATATTGGATTCGTCATATTTCCGTGACGGAACGGCAGGCAAAACCGTAACGACACCGTATTCTTCGGTACGGTGCAGTGATATAGGTTATTGGAATAATTTCATCCCGATTCTGAAATATGAAAATGTTTCCGCCTATATCGGCAGTATACAGAGATATGTTGACAAAGGGCTTCTTAAATCCTTCTCTGAGCTTTATTATCCGATAAGACTTAAATCCGTCGGGGTAAATTCACCGCAAAATCTCGAAAAATCGGGTATAAATCATATTGAGCTTCGTACGCTCGATCTCAATCCCCTTTCGCCCGTCGGTATCAAAAAAGAAGATATTGAATTTCTTCATATTCTCATATTATATCTCATGTCATTTGACGATGCGGAATTTGACGATGACGAGCAAATCAAAGCCGTTAGTAATGTTAAATCAGCCGCAAAGTATGATGACGACACCGTGATAGAATTTTACGGTGAGGTATTATCCGTAAAGAACTGCGCACTCAGGGTTCTGGATAATATTAGAGTATTTTCCGAAAAGCTTTGTCTGTCAAGCGCCGCGGAAAATATAGAATATCAGAAGGATAAGATACTAAACAATAAACGGTATGCTGAAATAATAAGAAATAAATTCAGTGATAATTTCGTTGAAAAAGGACTGAGGCTTTCATCCGATTATGTTAAAAACGGGTGTAGGGAGGTTGCTTCTTATGTGTGAAATATTCGGAATATGCAATAAAAATGAAGTAAATATTAACAGGTATCTGAAAACATTCTATTCCCACAGCCCGGAACACCCGCACGGGTGGGGACTTGCCGTTGCTGACGGAGATAATATTTCGATTGAAAAAGAACCTGCTCAGGCGTCTAAAAGCAATTACCTCAAACAGCGCCTTTCACTGCCAATCATTGTAAAAACCGCTCTTGCACATATTCGTTATGCTACGATTGGTGATATAGCTTATAAGAATTGCCACCCGTATTCATTAAAAGATAATTTTTCAAGACGCTGGACCCTTATACACAACGGAACAATTTTTGATTATCCCCCGCTCAATAAATTTTTATGGGAGCAAAAGGGAGATACCGACAGTGAGCGAATATTACTTTATATTATCGAGCAAATAAACAGACATCAAAAATCTTTGGGAAGATTGCTTGATATACAGGAGCGTTTTTCACTGCTTGACTATATTGTATCGGAAATGGCAAAAGGAAATAAGCTCAACCTTATAATTTATGACGGCGAATATATGTATGTTCATACCAACTACAGTAATTCGCTCCACTATCTTCAGACTGACGACGGAATAATGTTCTCTACACGACCGCTGAGTGACGAATACTGGCAAAGAGTTCCCATGACAACATTGATTTCATACAAAAACGGCAGACAGATATTTACGGGTACAAATCACGGTAACGAATACACGGATAATGAGGAATCAATGAAATATCTTTATCAGATCTTCTCAAATTTGTAAGGTGATAATATGGAAAATGAAATTATAAAAAAGGCATTATATGAAAGATATATAGAGCCTACAAAGAAAAAGAGGGAAAAATACATAGGTGTGGAAATTGAAATGCCTATAGTGAATTTATCGGAAAAGGCTGTGGATTTTTCCGTTGTGCATAATGTTGCGTGGGAGTTTATACAGCATTTCGGCTTTGATGTGACAGGCAGGGATGACGAGGGAGAAATATATTCTTCCGCAAGTCCCGAAAACGGAGATATTCTGTCATTTGACTGCTCGTATAATAATCTTGAGCTTTCCTTCGGCAAAGAAAAGAATCTGCATGATATTTACCGCCGTTTCAAGGAATATTATAAATTTCTGCAAGGCAAATTTTCCGAATATAATTATACCCTTACGGGAATGGGCATAAATCCGCACAATATAGGAATGTATAATTATGAATTTTCATCGGTGGAGGAAATCCTTTCATATATAGAGTC
>CANRDH010000205.1 GCA_947629295.1 uncultured Clostridia bacterium | reverse complement strand
GTTGCGTGGTAATAACCGTATCTGTCACTTTCACACATATCAGCAAGCAATTTTGCAAGATCGGCAGTATAGGTCGGTGTGCCTATCTGATCGTTGACAACACGAACAGTATCATATTTTTTCCCGACGTTAAGCATGGTTTTTACAAAGTTATTCCCGTTTTTGCCGAATACCCATGCTATACGGACAATAAAGTATTTATCCAGTATTTCGCTTACTGACTGCTCACCCCTGAGTTTACTGTCACCGTAAACGCAAAGCGGAGCATAGTCCTTGCAGTCCGGCTGCCATGGTTTTGTACCCTCACCGTTAAAAACGTAATCCGTGCTTATATATATCATCTTGCAGTCAAGTTCTTTGCAGGCTTCCGCAATGTTCTTTGTACCATCTGCATTAATGGCATATACCTTTTCCTTGTTTTCTTCATCTTCAGCAGCGTCAACTGCCGTCCATGCAGCACAGTGTACCACAGTGTCGGGCTTAATTCTTGTTAATACCTCTCTAACCGAAGCTTTATCGGTAATATCAAGCTGTGCATATTCACAATCCGTATTCTCTTTTTCCTTATAACTGTCAAAAATATCACTCCCGACAGCCTCACACCCGCGTGCTTTAAGCTCTCTTACAACGTCATGCCCAAGCTGTCCGCATACACCTGTCACAAAAACTCTCATATGTAAACTCCCTTATCGGTTGGCATACATTTTTTCATAATAGTTTTGATACTCACCGCTGATAATTTCTTCCCACCATTCACGGTTTTCAAGATACCACCTTATCGTTTTCTTTATTCCGTCGGCAAATTTCGTTTCCGGCAGCCAGCCGAGTTCATTGTGTATTTTTGTCGGGTCAATTGCATATCTCATATCATGACCTTTTCGGTCTGTAACGTATGTGATAAGGCTTTCGGGCTTTCCCAACTCCTTACAAATCAGCTTTACTATGTCAATATTTCTCATTTCATTATGTCCGCCTATGTTATAAACCTCTCCGACTCTGCCATTGTGAATTATCAGGTCAATAGCCTTGCAGTGGTCCTCAACATAGAGCCAGTCACGAACATTGATTCCCTCACCGTAAACCGGCAGGGGTTTATCGTTCAGTGCATTTGCTATCATAAGCGGTATGAGTTTTTCGGGAAAATGATACGGTCCGTAATTATTCGAGCATCTTGAAATTGTCACAGGCAGACCGTAGGTTCTGTAGTAAGCAAGCACAAGCAGATCCGCACCCGCCTTTGAGCTGCTGTACGGTGAGCTTGTATGTATCGGTGTTTCCTCCGTAAAAAACAGATCCGGTCTGTCAAGCGGCAGATCTCCGTATACCTCGTCTGTTGATACCTGATGATACCTTGTTATCCCATATTTTCGGCACGCATCCATAAGCACTGAGGTTCCGATTATGTTTGTCTGTAAAAACACCTCGGGATTCTCTATTGAGCGGTCAACATGACTTTCCGCTGCAAAATTCACCACTATATCCGGTTTTTCTTCCTCAAAAAGCTTTTCCACCGCCGCTCTGTCACAGATATCCGCCTTTACAAACCTGAAATTCGGATCATCCATAACTGACTTTAGGGTAGAAAGATTTCCTGCATACGTAAGCTTGTCAAGGCAGATTATCCTGTACCCGGGGTGTTTCTTCAGCATATAAAATATAAAATTGGAGCCTATAAATCCAGCTCCTCCCGTAACGATAATTGTCATCCTTTCTCCTCCGCAGCATATCAATGCAGTACATCAAGATACTTTCCGTCAATGACATCCTTGAGATACTGTCCGTATTGATTTTTCTTCAATTCCTCATAAACCGCAAGAACATCATCCTTGGTTATCCAGCCGTTGAAATATGCTATTTCCTCAAGGCAGGCTATTTTTCTGTGCTGATGCGATTCAACTGTCTTGACAAAGTTAGTGGCTTCAACAAGGCTTTCATGTGTGCCCGTATCCAGCCATGTAAATCCCTGACCTAAAAGCTCCACATTCAGACTGTCGCTTTCAAGATATATCCTGTTGAGATCCGTTATCTCCAGCTCTCCTCTTGCGGACGGCTTAAGACTTTTTGCATACTCAACAACGTGATTATCATAAAAATAAAGCCCTGTCACACAATAATTACTTTTCGGATTTTCCGGTTTTTCCTCAATTGAAACTGCCTTTCCCATATTGTCAAATTCAACTATTCCGAAACGTCCGGGGTCGTCAACATAATATCCGAATATTGTTGCACCCTCTCCGTTTTCGGCAGTCCTTACGGCTTTTTTAAGTCGTTTTTTCAGTCCGTGTCCGGCAAAAATATTATCTCCCAGAACCATCGCAACACTGTCGCCGCCGATAAAGTCCTCCCCAATTACGAATGCCTGCGCAAGTCCGTCCGGTGAGGACTGAACTGCATATTCAAGGTTTACCCCGAACTGATTTCCGTCGCCCAACAGGCTTTCAAATCTCGGCGTATCCTGCGGTGTTGAAATTATTAAAAGATCCCTTATCCCCGCATTCATAAGCACAGACATCGGATAATATATCATCGGCTTATCATAAACGGGGAGCAGCTGCTTTGATGTTACCTTCGTAAGCGGGTAAAGCCGGGTCCCCGATCCGCCGGCTAATATAATACCTTTCAAGCTATCTTCTCCGCCTTTCATAAAAATAAGATTCATTTCCGATTTTCATCATTTAAAGGTTCCT
>CANRDH010000204.1 GCA_947629295.1 uncultured Clostridia bacterium | reverse complement strand
AAAAAAATATGGCAGTGGAGGAAACTTTACTTATACTCAACCAATGCTCAAATGAGGAGGTTATGGTATTAACCGATATAATAAGAAGTGCAAAATATGCAATGGACAAGTATCTTAAATAACAAAATAATACAGTTATCACATTGTATAAATATTTTCCGCTTTCAATTTGTAGCGCCGTGATGTTGAAAAATCCGATAATATATGATAAAATAGGCTTATCAAAATACCGAATTTTCGGAGATGGGTGGACAGAAATGGCAGTAAAAAGAATTTTTGTGGAAAAACGCAGCGGCTTTGATGTAGAGGCTTCAAACCTTACAGCAGATTTGCAAAAAAGCCTCGGACTTACCTCCGTGCAAAAGGTAAGAATTATTAACAGATATGATATAAGCGGAATAGAAGGAGAGGACTTTGAAAAAGCAAAGAAAACTATCCTTAGTGAAACAAATGCCGATGTGGTATATGATGAGGTACTTCCCGAAAATAGCGAGTATCGCTTTTTTGCTATGGAATACTTGCCCGGGCAGTATGACCAAAGAGCGGATTCGGCGGCTCAGTGCGTTCAGCTCCTTACACAGGGGGAACGTCCGCAGGTTGTTTCGGCAAAGCTTATAGGTATTAAGGGAAGTATTTCCAATGCGGATTTTGATAAGATAAAGCATTATCTTATCAACCCTGTTGAATCTCGTGAGGCTTCCTTCGGCAAACCGGATTCCCTCGATATGAAGGCGGATGTTCCGGCAAATGTTGCGGTAGTTGAAGGCTTTACAAAATGGAACGATGAGGAAATGAAGAATTATTTTGACAGTATGGGATTTGCAATGACATTGGCGGATCTGAAATTCTGTCGTGATTATTTCCGTGATGATGAGCATCGTGATCCTACTGTTACCGAACTTAGGGTAATAGATACCTATTGGTCCGACCACTGCCGTCATACTACCTTCCTTACAAGGCTTGAAAAAATAGAAATAGAAAAATCAGAGCTTACAAAAACAATTGAGGACGCTCTTGCACTTTATTATGAAAGCCGTGACGAGATTTACGGAAAGGACAGCGGCAGAGATGTTTCCCTTATGGATATGGCGCTTGTCGGAATGAAGCTTTTGCGAAAAAGAGGTCTTATACCTGACCTTGACCAGAGTGATGAGATTAATGCCTGCTCGATCGAAGTCCCGGTTACTATAGACGGAAAAACCGAACAGTGGCTCGTTCAGTTCAAGAATGAAACACATAACCACCCGACTGAAATTGAACCTTTCGGCGGTGCGGCTACCTGTCTCGGAGGTGCAATACGTGATCCGCTTTCGGGACGTGCCTATGTATATCAGGCAATGCGTGTAACAGGCTCGGGCGACCCGACAGTACCGTTTGAAAAAACAATGGAGGGCAAGCTCCCCTCACGCAAAATTACAACAGGTGCGGCACAGGGCTACAGCTCCTACGGAAACCAGATAGGTCTTGCAACGGGACAGGTAACGGAGCTTTACGATCCCGGCTATGCGGCTAAAAGACTTGAGATAGGTGCGGTTATCGGTGCGTCGCCAAAGGAAAATGTCGTGCGTGGAGTACCCGCTCCCGATGATGTAATAGTACTGCTCGGCGGAAGAACGGGACGTGACGGCTGCGGCGGTGCGACAGGCTCCTCCAAAGCTCATACAATGGAGTCAATAGAAACCTGCGGTGCAGAGGTGCAAAAGGGTAATCCGCCCACGGAAAGAAAAATACAAAGACTTTTCAGAAACAAGGCTGTTTCCACTATGATAAAACGCTGCAACGACTTCGGTGCAGGCGGTGTATGTGTTGCTATAGGCGAGCTTGCGGACGGTCTTACGGTTGACCTTGACAAGGTTACGAAGAAATATGACGGTCTTGACGGTACGGAGCTTGCAATTTCAGAATCTCAGGAAAGAATGGCTGTAGTGCTTGAGGCAAAGGACGTTGATAAATTTATTGCAGAGGCCGATAAGGAAAACCTTGAAGCAACGGCTGTTGCCGTTGTAACGGAAAATCCACGTCTTACGATGAAGTGGAGGGGAGATATTATTGTTGACCTGAGCCGGCAATTCCTCAATACCAACGGTGTAACGCAGGTCGCACAGGCTTATATTACTGCTCCCGATCCGGATAAAAACTACCGCACAAAGGCTCCCGGATGTCTTGCAGGAAAGGATATTTCCGAAAGCTTTAAAGCTAATCTCAGCAGACTTGAAGTTTGTTCTCAAAGAGGACTTGTCGAAAGATTTGATGCAAGTATCGGTGCGGCTACCGTTATGATGCCGTTCGGAGGAAAAACACAGCTTACACCCGAAGAAGCTATGGCTGCAAAGATACCGCTCCTTGAGGGAGAAACGGACGATGCTACGGCTATGTCATACGGTTATATTCCCGGAATAGCAAAATGGAGTCCGTTCCACGGTGCGGCATTTGCTGTTGTAGAATCTCTGTCTAAGCTTCTTGCAATAGGCGCGGATCCGCTCACGGCAAGACTTACGTTCCAGGAATATTTTGAAAGACTGCATGATGTACCATCACGTTGGGGCAAGCCTGCCGCAGCACTTTTAGGTTCACTTGTTGCACAGATAAAAATGGGACTTCCGTCAATAGGCGGTAAGGATAGTATGTCGGGTTCATTTGAGGATCTTGATGTACCTCCGACACTTGTAAGCTTTGCCGTTGCAATGACAAAGGCATCAAAGACAATTTCTGCTGAATTTAAAAA
>CANRDH010000203.1 GCA_947629295.1 uncultured Clostridia bacterium | reverse complement strand
ATAAAAATTATGCCCCGACCGTGTGATTTATTCATGGTCGGGGTTTTTGTTGCTTGGCAAAAATATCTTACAGGAACTATTCTTCCTGTCATTATACTACCATAATTCCTATATGTCAAGTTTTTTGGGAAGTATAATGTATATATTATACTGAAAAGGGGAAGAAAAATGCTTATTTCTGATACCATAAGGATAGGAACCAAACTTTTTGAAATACGCACAGAAAAAAATCTTACATAGGCTCAGGTTGCAGAATTGGCTGACATATCCGACCGCACATATGCCGATATAGAGCGCGGCAATGCAAATATGCGTGCGGGTACGCTGATAAGCATATGCAGGGCACTGAACATTACCCCTGATGATATACTGACTGAGGAGGACATAAATCAGTCCGGGATTGAGGAGATTTTTACGCGGCTTGAATCGTGCGGAAACCATGAAAAACAAACAGCCGCAAAGCTTCTGGATATTTATCTTTCTTCCTTGGGGAAATAAAGGGCCTTTGGCAGGAAATATGATAAGTTGAGGTCTTGCTCGGACCGATTTTTAAAGATCGGAGGTTGGGTTGTAAATGAATAATTTTTGTGTTATACTTAAATAAATTTGTATCGTGGGTAGGATAATTATGAAAGTGAGAAAAATTCTGATAGTAGTACTTTGTTCCGCACTTGCAGTGTGTTGTACGGTTTCATTTGCAGGCTGTAATAACAGCAAGGAATCGGAGGAAAGCTCAAAGGCTTCATTAACTTCACAAAATTCCGAAGGGACTGAGGAAAGTACCGAAAGCAGTAAGGCCGATGAAAACAGTAAGGACGAGGAAAGCGGCAAGCAGGAATCAAGCACTTCCTCTGACGAATTTACAGAGGAAGAATTGCAGGCAATGAGCGAGGTCGATGATTCTGTAAAAAAATTGATGGATTCAAGCGAATATAAAAATGCCGCCGTATCCGAAAAAAAGAGAATGGCAAAGAACCTTATAAATGATCTTGCAGATAAGGGACTTATCATAAAGGGCTCGATATATGTACAGGACACAATGATAAGCTTTACATATAAGGGCGGCGCATTGGGAGGCGTACAGCTTGAGAGCTTTGAATCGGACATGAACGACCCTGCCGGCAGTTCAAATCCTGAAAGCTCACAGCAGAGCGGCACATCCACCGAAGAAAGCAATACACATAATATATACGAGGAACCTTTGCTCTCTGATTTTGAAATATCCGATGAGGAGAAAGCTCTTATAAATAAAAAGACATTTTCGGATTTTGAAAAAACCGCGGTGAAATCCAAAGGCAATGCTAAGGGTCTGATTAAAAAATATTTTACGGATAAACTATCTCATTCAAATACCCATTGTGAGATGTATGCTTTTTCTATGTTTACAGGTTATACAGAAGAAACTGAGTTAATTGGAAAAAGCTTTATAGAATACCAGGAATCGGACAGTAAAATATATATGAGAACTGTCAGCGATTTCGGAGTCAGCGAGTATTATAACCAGGATCAGGGTATAATTATTAAAGATGGCAAAAGGTATGTGTTGGATAATATTAATACGAGCTATTATGTGAGCGAACAGGATACAGATTATGGTGCGGGTATGAGCGGTATAGGCAAAGCTATGGGTACTGTTGAGGAAAGCGGAACCTGCAAGCTTGACGGAAAGAATTTGTATTATGAGCTTGCGGTTGATTCAAACGGTACAAAGACAGTTGCGTACTTTGAAAATGATAAATTCTATAAGTTAGAGGTATATCAGAGTAATTCTTCCGGTACATCAACGGACAGTCAAGGGGAATTGCTGCTGCAGGGTTATCTGTTTGCAGCGTTTGATTTGAATATTGATAACAGTCTGTATAATATACCGTCCGGTTATATAAAACAAGGATAATAAGCTATTTTGGTTCAGACGCAGATAAGTGGGATATGAAGGTCAATGATCCTTTCGCATTTTAAATGCATAGCTTTAAAATACAACAGCCGTACAGCGTGTTTTATCACACTGTACGGCTGTACTGCTTTTCGTAAATTGACATTATACATTACGGAATTCGGATTCTATCAGGGAAACGGCTTTTTCCATTGCCTCCGACTCGTCTGAACCGATACATTCAATTTCTATCTCCGTTCCGCATTTTATGCACGCTGTCATAATACTTAACAGACTTTTTGCATTTACCTCATCATTTTCCGTTTTTATGGTTATCTCACATCCAAACCTTCCCATTTCCTCCGCAAATACCGCGGCAGGTCTCATATGCAGACCCTCCGAATTGCGTATTACTACTTTTTTTGAGATCATTTTATCCTCCTTGATTTTTACTCCGCAGAATATGAAATTCCGCAACTTGTTTGTAATTGTCTTAGACAGGCTGACATATCTATATTGTAACATATTTTTATCGAAAAATGAAGATGTTTTTGGATATTCTGATAGGCAGACTGCAAAAATTTTAACAAAAATAGCTTGATGTCTTGCAATATACAGGAAAAAGGTTTAAAATATGAGTTGTAAATTAAGTGCAAAGAATTTTTTAATATATTATTAAGTCTCAAATCGGATGCGAAGGTTGTTTGGGGTTATACCGATTTAATTTTTTTGGATCCGTTTGATAAAATAAAGGAAAAAGCACAGGGGGAATCGGAATGGCGACCAAATTTGACAGAATATCGGGAACCGATGAGATTTTTAACAGTAAGGAGTATCTGGCGGATTCGGTTATATTCAATT
>CANRDH010000202.1 GCA_947629295.1 uncultured Clostridia bacterium | reverse complement strand
AGCATGGCGTTGATATTACCTAAAAAGCAGATTTGATTACTTGAATTACATCTTATAAATCTTTAAAAAAAGGGCAAAATATGATACAATAATAACGTAATATTAAATATCGTAATATTTATGGAAAAGGAGAGGCTATATGCGCGTTGCAGTCTGCGATGATGATCCGAAAGGTCAGGAACAGTTCATTCAGGCTATGTATGGATGGGATCCGACACAAGGTGCAGAGTGCTTTTCAGAGGGTGCTTCCATGCTGAAAAAAGCCGAAACATTACCACCTTTTGATATTATATTCTTAGACATATGTATGCCCGATGAAAACGGCATTGATATTGCAAAGGAATTAAGAAGGATTTCCCCGGATACAGCGATAGTTTTTGTTACTAACAGCCGTGAATATGCGGTGGATGCGTTTTCCGTATATGCACTGCACTATTTGATAAAACCCGTGACGGCTGAAAATATTGCCGAGTCATTCAGGCGGTTGGGACAGCTCCGTAAAAATCAGAGAGAAGCTGTTTCATTTATAGTAGAAAAAAGCAATCAGCTTATATATCTTGACGAAATCTGCCGATTGGAAAGTGTAAACCACGCAACGGAGATCACACTGAATGACGGACACAAGCTAAAAGTCTGGATGCCTTTGGTAGAGGCAGAGCAAAAGCTGAACAATAATTTCTTGAAAATAAACCGTGGAATTATCGTGAATATGGACTATATTGAACAAATGGAAACAGGCGTATGTGTTCTTCGGGACGGAAGTCGTTTCCCCATCAGAACAAGGCACACTGCCGAAGTACGTTCAGCATATGACAACTATATTTTTGAACAGATTTCCCGACAAAGGAAATTTTAAGGAGGTGAATCATGGTACCGTTCCTGCAAAATGCAATCGGTTTTTTGATACAACTGTTTCCCTGTGCGATCTTAATTTTTCTTCCGTTTCCGAAAGAAGCTTACCGTTTTAGCCGTAAATCGGTTTTTATATGGATAACGCTGATTTCTTTGGCTGCAGCTGTGATATTTTCGGCGGTGCTGTGTCTGCGGGACATGGACAAATATCCGAAACACATAATGATATCAAATTCATTTATGTTGGCCGCCGTGGTGCTTGTATTGGCTGCATACATATGGCTTGTCAGAGAATCAGTAATGAAAAAAATTCTCGTATTTCTCATTGTTATGTTCTATGCGGCGACAAATTTTGTACTCGTCAATATTTCATATGCCGTTATATTTACGTATAATGAACCCGACACGACATACTACCCGTATACCGAGCGATTTTTGTTACTATATGCCGCTGCGGCTGTATTATTGCTGCCGCTTATGCTGATGTTCGTAATGAGACCGTTGAGGGAGTATATTCGTATAATTGAACCGGAGAATATGAAACGTGAGTTCCTGGTTGTGACTGTTTCTACGATATGCAATTTCATAATGATGATTTATTGCGATACAGTTATGGGAAATTCAGGTGCGTTTAATCTTCTTATGCTGCCTATGATATTTCTGATGCTGAATCAGATATTGATATATTGGATAATTTTCCGTGAATCTGTGCGGAAAAAGCATGATGCCGAGCAAAGGAAATCCATGGAAATTCAACAGCTTCAATATGAAAAGATCGCAAATGATATTGAAAATACGAGGAGAATGCTCCACGACCTGCGGCATCATTACAATTCTCTGAATGATATGCTGGAACAGGGAATGTTTGACGATATGAAAAAATACCTTGAGGATGTGATAAAAACTACTTATAAGAGGGACAGTGAAATCTATTGCAAGAATATGACGGTAAACGGACTTCTGCAATACTATGCGGGACTTGCAAGAAGTGAGGGTATCCGCTGTGATATTCAAGCGGTGTGTGATGAGCTGACGATTGATCCGCCTGATTTAACGGTTATTTTCGGCAACGCAATGGAGAATGCAATACGTGCGTGTGGGAAATATTCGGAAGAACCTCAGATCAGCATAAAAATAGGGGTAGTTCAGGGACAGTTGGCAATCGAGATAGCCAACTCCTGCAAAGAGGTACATCTTAGCAGTTATTATAAATCGGAGGACGGATTTTTACCTGCCGAGGCATTTTTAAGCGATCACAAAGGCGGAGGATACGGACTCAGAAGTATATCCGATACTGCACAGAAATATCATGGAAGTGTCGGCTTTAAGTTCGATGCGGAGAAAAATATATTTATATCAAGAATACGGCTGAATATGTGTATGGTTAAGCCGTGATGACGAGAGGGATTTTAAATGAGTGATAAAGAGCAAAACGGGATAGTGATACAGAAAAAACACATTATTATTGCCTTGGTTGTGTTCCTTGTGCTGCTGGTCGGCAGTGTTGTTGTTGCGTTCAACTGGGGGAACTGGTTCGGCAATGATCAAAAAGATGTTTCAGCTGAAAATACTTCCTCAACCGAGAGTGCAAAACCGGGCATTGAGCTTGACCCGAATGCAGGAGACTACAACGGTGAAAAGCCGGAGGATGAGAGCAGCGAAGCAGTCGGAATAAAAATTCCCGGATATCCGTCAATTTCTATTCCGGCGGATACTAAGGATGTTACGATGTCTTTATTGAACCCCGAGGGTAATCCGTGTTATTTCCATTTCACGATTGTTTTGAACGATACGCAAGAGGTGCTTTATGAGTCAAAATATGTACCCCCGGGACAGGCAATTACAGATGTAACCTTATCGAAAGCACTTCCGGAGGGCGAGTATCCGGC
>CANRDH010000201.1 GCA_947629295.1 uncultured Clostridia bacterium | reverse complement strand
CTGAAAGATTCAAGGGCGGATTCATATACCCATCCGATCACACTGTAAACGACGAGCCAAAAAAAATATTTTTCCAACATTAGTGCCGAATCAGGCATTTGTATCAACTCTCCTAAATTTTCTGACGATTCTGTTTTTCAGTCCTCCGACAGTTTCATACGTTGCACACAGCTTATCTGAAATACATAAAATAACCGCCTCACGATATTTCGGGGGTTTCAATGTGAGCGGGAACATATGACGCAAAATCATATTCTGCTCGATCTTGCCGAGAATATATTCTTTTTTTGCATTTTCAAGCGCAATTTTTGGGTGTTTGAAACCATGCAGTCTGTTCTGCTTTATAGGCTCATGCCAATCATAAAGAAAGTAGTCATGCAATAAAGCCCCACGTACCATAGCCCTTTCATTTACTTTTATTCTGAGTTTTTTTGATATTCTTATACACACGGAAGTTACGAACAGAGAATGGTCAAAAACGCTGAATGTACCATGCTGAACACAGATTTTTTCTATTTGCATGCCTTTTGAATCGAGTATATCCCGTCCATGCTTTTCTATAATATCAAAATGCTTTATAGTTCTCATGACGCACCCCATACAATTTCCTTTCTTTTAATAATAGCACGAAAACAAAAAAAATACAACTGTTAAAAACGATATTATTAAGTAAAAAAAGACAAAATATATGTTAAATAGTTATTGTTTTATTAACTTTTTCCTGATATAATTAATATTCGTGGGAGTTTGTCCTATCCCATTAAATCAATTCAAGTAACTAAGGAGAATAAATATTATGACCGATAAAGAATTTGCTGAAATTAAAAAACGCTTTAAATCCGATAAAGGTAATATTGCCTATATACAAGGATGCTATGTAAGTGCGGCAAAGGAAATTATTTCTCGATTCAAGGTACCTGTCAATATGCTGAATGATGAACAGCAGGATTGGGTACTAAAACTGATGAAAAAAAGTATTTCGGGAGCAATGGGAAGAAATTTGATGAATATTGAATTCACAAATGAACAGATTGAAAGTGGGGAAGAGTATAAGCTCCTTTCAGATATAAGAGAAAGTGAGCTTGAAAATGAGGAGCTGCTCAATGCTTTATATGAGAAAATAGTATCATCCTTTGTAACGGACGGTAATTATCTGATACTGCTTGCTTATGACCGTTATGATGTACCTTCATTTTCCAAGAACGATGAAGATCTTATGGATTCGACAGAGATGTTCCGCTATTTTATATGCAGCGTATGTCCGATAAAAATTACAAGAGCAGCGCTCGGATTCTCCACCGGCGAAAATAATTTCCGGAATATAGGAGCAGAGTCAGCTGTTTCCGCTCCCGAAATCGGATTTATGTATCCGTGTTTTGATGATCGTAAAACCAATATATACAATGCGGTATTTTACACACGAAGCACAAAGGAAAATTACGCTGAGGTTGTTGAAGCACTTTTCGGTGCAAAGGCACAGATGCCTGCTGCCGAGCAAAAACAAGCGTTCAGGAATGTAGTATCAGATTCCACCTCGGAAAGCAGAAATTTGGGATTTGTTCAGTCTGTACATAGTATGATATCCGATATGATAACAGAACATAAGGAAAGTAAGGACCCGGAGCCTCTTATGCTTGATAAGAACGATGTTAAGCGTGTTCTGACCACCTGTGGTGCCAAGGATGAGGAAATGGCATCGTTTGATGAAAATTTTGTAAACGGGTTCGGAGAAAAGATTGAAATTCCGCCGCAGAATATTATTGACCCGAAGCAGTTTGAGCTTAAAAATTCATATGTTTCAATTAAGGTTGACCCGAAATTCAGCTTTATGGTAGACGCAAAGGTAGTTGACGGAGTAAAGTACATAATGATACGTGCTGATGAGGGAGTCGAGGTAAACGGCATAGGAATTCATTTTGACGGTGAGCAGCTATCTCAGAGAGTGCTTATGGATAATGAAGCAACTGATACAGACGGTAACACCGAAAATACATCGGAGTAAAAATATATAATGCGGCAGTCCTTTTTATGAAATGCCGCATTTTAATTCTGTTTTTATGTTGATTCCGACTTGCCTGTCATGATGAATTCTATTAATTTTTCGCAATCATTAAAATATGACATCCGATGCATACATTATTTTTTGAACACAGACAGCAGGCAAGACCGCATCTTGATATTCGCAATTCTCTTTTCATATGTGCGGTACCATCAATAGTTTTCAGCATGAACTTCAAAATAACTCTGCGGATGTGCACAAACCGGACATATCTCGGGAGCTTTCGTTCCCACTACTATATGACCGCAATTACGGCACTCCCATACCTTGACTTCGCTCTTTTCAAATACCTGCTGCATTTCAACATTTTTCAGCAGCGCACGATAACGCTCCTCATGGTGCTTTTCAATTTCACCGACAGCACGGAATTTTGCTGCAAGCTCAGGAAAGCCTTCCTTTTCTGCCGTTACAGCAAAACCCTCATACATATCTGTCCATTCGTAATTTTCACCGTCAGCGGCAGCTTCAAGATTTTCTGCCGTATTACCGATTCCTTTGAGTTCTTTAAACCACATTTTAGCGTGTTCCTTTTCGTTATCGGCAGTTTTAAGGAAAAGTGCAGAAATCTGCTCGTAGCCCTCTTTTTTAGCAACCGAAGCAAAATAGGTATACTTATTTCTTGCCTGTGATTCTCCGGCAAAAGCCGCCTCAAGGTTTTTCTCGGTTTGTGTTCCGGCATAGGGATT
>CANRDH010000200.1 GCA_947629295.1 uncultured Clostridia bacterium | reverse complement strand
ATCGCGGAAACAGACTGCCCTCCACAACAATCAAAGCGAACGCAAGTGAGCGAAATCGCGAACATGACAGCGGGGGCACCCCGCGACCGGCTGTTCTTTTAATCAATATTCCAATCAGTCCAACAGGATGTATATAAGTGCAAGAAGCAGGCTGTAATCGGTTTTGCCGTCCCTGTCGTCCATAAGAAGCAGTAACAGCGCAAGTATTACGGTTTTATCCTTATCCTTGAAAAGCGTGTTGATTATACTGTTTTTTGCGCTTTCCTGCTTCTGCGGCGGGGACGGTTTGTCTTCTGTTCTCTGTCCCTCTGTTTTCTCCTGCGGTTCGGGTTGGGTCCCTGCATAAATTTCTTTCATACGCTTTTCTGCCTCACTTTTCATTCTGTCAAATTCTCGCTTATCCAAAACTCCACCACCCGACCACAGCATAAAGCTCGGAACTAAAACAGTCCGATTTCCTTTACCAACGGCAAAATCCTCATAATCCCTAAAAGCTTCACGGACTGCTCGACCCGTCTTTGCTTCTTTTCGCTGAGAAAAGGCTTAAGGGCATGAAGCAGTCGCGTGCTGTCGTTTTCCTCATTCATGCTGCTCAGGATCGGGGCAAATTTCATTATCATGCCCAGCATTTCAGGACTCGGCATATTCACGGCGGGAACATTTTGCGTGCTTACTGCCGCAGACTTGCCCGTTCCTCCGAGCGAGGACAAAAGCGAAGCCACTGAATCGGCGGAAGTCTGCTCCGTACTCTTAGGCGGAGAGACCTCATTTTCCGAGCTCTCACCTATTCCGAGCATACCGCCGAGTGCCTTTATCTGCTCCATCGCCGACGGGTCGCTTAATATTGAATTTACCGTTTCCATTATATCAGCCATTTTTATTCTCTCCCATAAATTTTTTCAGCAATGCCTGCGCCTGAGGCGATTTCAGTATTTTTTCTGTCTGCGCCTTATCCGCCAGTATATTATTTACCTTTTTCTGCTGTTCGGGCGACAGCTTTTCAAAAAGCTTGTCAACGTCTTTACTGTTCATAAAATCACCACCCTTATCGGTATGTGTAACCCCTCGTTCGGAGGGGATTTGTCAAAAAATATTTCTTGCGGAGGTTTGGTATGAAAATATTAGTTTTTTCTGACAGTCACGGAGACACCACAACAATGCAAAGCGCATTAAAAAAACACAGAAGCGCCGAGGTCGTTTTATTTTGCGGCGACGGCTGCCGAGACGTTAATACAGTCTGCTCCGGATATCCCGACAAGGCTGTTTTTTCCGTTTGCGGAAATAACGACTGGTATTGCAATGCACCGAATTTCCTTACCGTTGAGCTTGCAGGAAAGAAGATTTTCATGACCCACGGACATCTCTTCGGGGTAAAGCAGGGATATGAAAGAATTATAAACCTCGGCAGAGAAAACGGGAGCCATATTGTTATTTTCGGACATACTCACAAACAGCTGACAACCGTTGAAAGCGGTATGCTGCTGCTCAATCCGGGCTCTGTCGGCTACGGGGGAAATTATACCATAATTGAGATCGATGAAAAAACGGGAAAAATCAGAGCTGTTGAATATCCGAATGACAGATTTGGTCCCGTTATTCTATAATATGCTCTGACACCCCCGTAAATGCATAGCTTTACAGACGTATATCCTCCTTTTATACATAAAAAGGACAGCATAATCAAAGGTCTGCTGTCCGTATAATAAACGCAAAAAATCCGACAATGCCGGAATGGCACTGTCGGATAAATTGTTTAATGTAAAGAACATGATATCTGCCGAGGATATCACATAACACATTAATTAACAGGTCGTATTAATGTATAATTAAATTATGCTTCTTTCTCTGCCTTTTTAATGAAATCCTTTGCGAGATTCATTACTTCTTTTCTCTGCTTCGGATTGAGATTACGAACCACAAACAAAAGCTCAACCTCATATTTTGTGGTAGCGTGTGTGCGGTACTTGTAGCTATCGTCATCTTCGGGTCCTGAGTGAATCTCTGCAACTGCTGCTTCAAGCTCTTCCTCAACGCCTTCGAGAAGCTTCTGATAATTGATGTCGTAAACCTTTGCGATTTTGATAAGAGTGTTAATATCGGGTTTTGTTTTTCCGGTTTCATAATAGGTGTATGTAGATCTTTCAATCTTCAGTCTGTCGGCAACCTGCTGCTGAGTGAGTCCACACTCATGCCTGTAATACTTTAACCAGTAAGATATCATGCTGTACATGACTCCCAACCTCCTTTTAATTTTTTTAGAAATTTCGGCGTTTTTAACTATACCAAAACAACCCCGTGGTTATATTATATAACAAAAAAACTTAAATGTCACGCTTTTTTTGAACATTTTTACTATTTTCTTCATAAATGTTAATTTAATAACCGGATAAAGCATATTCATTGTGAAATTATACAAAAAATTTAGGTTTTCCGCCTCCATATTATGTTAATTGAAATTCTGTAACCGAATTGCCCGTAAAAATGCGGTATATATGTAGCTTGTTCGTTGTATTTCAAACCGATTGCAAACATACCGTTTGAGAAATAATATACTGTTTTGATAATTTGCAGCATGGCTTTTTTATATATTCACCCATACCTCACGGTGTTTTTCTCCCCATTCACACATCATATCAATAATGGGAATAAGTGTTTTTCCACGCTCTAGTGGTTTTAACAAAGGTTATCAATAAAGCGGCATATATGCGGTGATTCATTCCTCTCATAATAATATATTTTATGAAAA
>CANRDH010000199.1 GCA_947629295.1 uncultured Clostridia bacterium | reverse complement strand
TACTGCATTTCAAAATGAAGATGCGGTCCTGTGGAATATCCCGTTGAACCGACATAACCGATAAGCTGCCCGGGAACTACCTCAGACCCCTCGGAAATTGCTACACCTGAAAGATGTCCGTATATGGAAACCTTTCCGCCGCCGTGATCAATCATAACGTAATTTCCGTAACCGCCGCCGCAGCCGCAGCTTGAAAATTTTCCGTAATCATGCGGACAGCCATCATAGGTAGCTATAACCGTACCGTAATAGCAAGCTACAACAGGTGAACCGTATACATCTCCATCTGCTATATCAAGGGCACCATGATTGTCTGCACCTCTCCATTCGTCAAATGTTGATGTCAGATATGTATGTCCGGGACACGGCCATACAAAGTTCCCGCTTGTATCTACGAAGGATTCATTATCCGTATTATTATCACCGCTGCCCCCGGATTGCTGCTGTTGATCCTGTGAATGATCATTCCTGTGCTGTTCAACCTGTTCGGCAAGCTCCCTATTATATCTGTTAAGTGCATTTTGAAGCTCCTGCTGTTTTTGCTCATTTTCCTTTATTGCCTGCTCGGTATCGTTTTTTTGCTTGGTAAGCTCAAGAATTATTTCCTCATTTTCAGCAGAAAGCGCGTTTATTTTCTTTTTATCTTCTTCAAGCTTTCTCTTTTCGGATTCAACAGACGATTTATCACTTTGCAGCTTTTCCTGCTCCTTACCGATACCTTCCATTTCCTTTTTAAGATTGTTAATTAAGTTATTGTCGTAGGTAGATATACTTTGCGCAAGCTCCATTTTATCAACAAAATCTGAAAAGTCCTTTGCTTGTAGGATTATTTCAAGTGTAGATATATCACCTGCCATATATAGAGAGCGCAGCCTTTCCCGAAGCAAATCAAGTGTGTCATCAATAGAGGCGAGTCTTTCGTCTATCTGCTTTTGTTTTGAATTTATCTGTGAATTTAGTTTTTTAATTTTATTATTGCTCTTTTGAATTTTTACTGTAAGGTCAGAAATCTGTTTCTGAAGCTTTTCGCTGTATTCTTCTTTTTCCTTCAAAGTTTTTTCGGTTTCCTCAAGCTCCTCCATATATTGAGAATTTTCCTGTTGAAGCTGTTCGTGCTGGCGGGAATTTTCTTCTTCATCAAACGCATATACACTTGATGCAGATATAATGGTAACAGAGAGAGTAATGGAGGTAAGACTAACCAAAAACTTAAAAAAATTTCTTTTACCAGCCAAGAATTTCGCCTCCTTCTTTACGTAAATATTTTGTTATTGAGATAAAGCCTCCCAATGCACCGATAAGTATACCTATGCCGGAGAATCCAAGAATTATTCTCAGCCACAAGTCCTCGAGAGGTATGGTAGAAGTAGCTATCATAGACAGCACACCCCCGGCATATTCTCTGATGGGATTATACATACAGATAAGTGCCACAGACGCGATAAGACCGGCTATAAGTCCGATAGTCATAGCTTCAATTATAAAAGGTATACGCACAAAAGTATTGGTTGCACCGACGGATTTCATTATGCTGATTTCAAAGCGACGGGAATACATTGTCATTTTAATGGTATTCGAGATAATAAAGAGTGTGACTATTCCTAAAATAAGTACAATCCAGAATCCCGCTATGGCAACAAAATAATTCAGTTTTGTAAGAGTTCTTGCAATAGCGGCTCTGTCACTTATATTAACAACGCCGTCAATCTTTTTTATTTCGTCAATAGTGGTGCTGTATTCGGATAAATCCTTGAGCCTGACTTTATATACATTTCCAAGAGGATTATTTTCTCCCTGCATACTTTGGTATATATCGTTTCCTATTTTGTCCTTGAATTCTTTGATGCCCTCATCCTTGGAATAAAACTCACATTCATCTACATTTTGTATTTTCTCTATCTCGGAACCGAGCTTTATCGAATCTATATCGGACATCTGATAATCAAGGTAAACATTTATCTGATTATCATCTCCGATAGTAGAAATAAGACTGTTGACGTTTGCGGAGATAAGAATCGCTGCACCTGTTATTAGAAGACAGGAAACAAGAACGACAATCGAAGCCAAGGACATCATTCTGTTATTCCAGATATTTTTTAGTCCCTCTTTTACCAGATATCTGCTGCTTGTAAATTTCATGCATCCGCCTCCTCATCGCTTTCACCCGTATCATCAACATCCTCCGACGGGTGATATTTTGTTGGAAGCCACTTGTCAAGCTCGATTTTTCCGCCGTTTATAATAACGACTCTCCCGCCGAATTCCTTGACTAAATCATGCTCGTGGGTAACAACTATAATTGTTGTTCCTCTTTTGTTTATTTCGACGAGCTTCTTCATTATTTCAAAAGACATCTTAGGGTCTATATTTCCGGTGGGTTCATCGGCAATAAGGATTTCAGGATTATTGACAAGCGCCCTTGCCAGACTGACCCTTTGCTGTTCTCCACCCGAAAGCTCATTCGGGCGGCACTTTTCTTTGCCGTTGAGTCCAACCATATCTATGACGAATTTAACACGCTTCTTGATTGCTCTTTCATGGGCGCCTATAGCTCTCATTGCAAATGCAATATTATCATAAACGTTCATTTTCTCTATAAGGCGGAAATCCTGAAAAACGATTCCCATTGTTCTTCTGAGATACGGAACCTTACGTTGCTTTATATTCACTAAATCATAACCGTTAACTCTTATTTTACCGAATGTAGCGGTTTCCTCATGTATAAGCAGTTTCAAAAAGGTACTTTTTCCCGCACC
>CANRDH010000198.1 GCA_947629295.1 uncultured Clostridia bacterium | reverse complement strand
TTTCAAAATCCTCAGCAAGCATAAATGAAGGAGCGAATGTTACTCTTAAGGCTACTTTGTCTGATAATTCCAGTGTAAAATGGTCTACATCCAATTCTAATGTAGCTGCGGTTCGCAGCGGTGTTGTCAGCGGACTCAAAGCAGGAACCGCTACGATTACCGCGTCTGATTCCTCGGGTACCGTAAAGGCAACGTGTAAGGTGACTGTAAAGAGCGTTTCTTCTACCGGGGTTTCTCTTTCACGGTATACTGCAAGCACTACTGCCGGAAAGACAATATATATAAAAGGATATTCTACATATAGCGCGTCATGGGGAACCAGTAATTCAAATATTGCAACTGTAAAGGACGGATTCATACTTACTAAGAATTCAGGCAAGGTTGCAGTAACATACACTGACAATAAGGGTAGAAGGGCAGTATGTGTAGTTACGGTTTATGATGCCGACCCTATAAAGTTTACATATTCTTCTCCCAATTCTGCGGTACGTAATTCAAATGTCAAGCTTGTTGCCATAACAGATAAGTCAAGGACAGATGTCAAGTTTGTTATTACTGTTAACGGTAAGAATGTTACCGTTAATGCTAACGAAAAGAAGACAGACGGAAACACATATGTATGGACAGCAACATATAAGGCAACCGTTGCAGGTACACTTAAGTATAAGGCATATTCACGCAAAGGCTCTGCGTGGTCAACATGTTCTGATGGTGAGGCAGATATATATGTAACGACCAAAACGAATGTAAAAACCACTACGACTGACAGACTTCGTGCGAGCGATGATGTTATTCAGTTTATAGGTGAAAAAGAAGGCTTCGTTTCTGCAATTACATATGATAAGCTTGCAAATAATATACCGACGCTCGGATATGGATATGTTGTATGGGAAGGTTGGACATTCTATGATAACCTTACCAAAAATGAAGCTTATGCGCTTCTTGTCAAAGCTGTAAATCAGGAGGTTTATGCAAGCAGGGTAAACGATATGCTTATAGAGAATAAAATAAAGTTTAATCAACAGCAATTTGATGCTTTTGTTTCTTTCTCTTATAATCTCGGCACAGGTTGGACATATTCCTCTGACTTGTTGGATATTTTGCTTAACTCCTATACTACGACCAAATCAAGCGGAACGGTTACGGCTACTGTAGATGCCTACGGCGGACTGAATCTCAGAAAGAGCTATACAACATCCTCTGATGTTATCACAGTCATACCTGACGGAGCTAAGGTAACGCTTGTAAGTACTAATGTATATAATGGTGTTTGGTATAAGGTAAAGACATCAAACGGAAAGACTGGATATTGCAGTGGAACATACCTGAATCTGCATTATCCGACTTCAACAGTCAGAGATCTTTCCTATGTAAATAAGAATGCACTGATTACAGAAATGCTTGCTTATCACCACGCCGGTGGTGTGTGCTATTACGGTCTTCTTTACAGACGTGCTGATGAGCTTGAGATGTTCCTGTACGGTGATTACAAGTCGGATGGATATGCAAATAATCATAATTTCCCGGACCCGTATTGCATTTCCTGGTGATTGAGATTTTATTTGCAAGATTCCACGCAGCTGCGAAAATTTTTGAATTTATTATAGTTACACCGGTTCGGTGCAGGGCTGTTATATAAGCGCAAAAGGTGCTTGTTGCAACAGCCCATTACTATGTTTAATAATGAGGTGTTTAAATTATGAGTAAAAAAATAGGTTTTATTGGTGCAGGTAACATGGCTACGGCTATTATAGGCGGACTTCTTAAAAATAAGTTGAAATCCTCCGACGAAATTCTTGTTTTCGACTTGGACGAGAGTAAACTTTCCTCAATGTCTGAGAAAGGAATAAGCCATACCCAAACGGGAGCGGAGCTTGTACAAAGAACCGATATCATTGTCCTTGCCGTAAAGCCGCAGAATTATGATGAGGTTTTGAGCGAAATAAAGGGTTCTGCCGATGTAAATAAAATATTTGTTACAATAGCAGCAGGTATTTCCATAGATTATGTTCGCAGAGGTCTGGGTATAGATTGTCCTGCTGTAAGAGTAATGCCGAATACTCCGCTTCTTCTTGGAAAAGGAGCCACAGCTATGTGCCGTTCAGAAAATATAAATGATGAAGATTTTAATGAAGTTTATAATATGTTCGCACTTTCAGGAGAGGTTGCCATACTTCCTGAGGAGCAGATGAATGCTGTAATAGCTGTAAACGGCAGCAGTCCGGCTTATGTTTATCTCTTTGCAAAGGCTATGGTTGATTATGCCGTATCGGTTGGTATAGATGAGAAAACTGCTCTCAGACTTGTTTGCAAGACGTTTGAGGGAAGTGCCGAAATGCTTCGGAGCGGTGTGGATACTCCTGAGGAGCTTATACAAAAAGTTTGCTCTAAGGGTGGTACAACCATCGAGGCAATGAATGTTCTTAACGGGCGGGATGTCTCCGGAGCAATATTTGATGCTATGGTTGCTTGCACAAAAAGAGCCAATGAACTTAGTAAATAGTTTACAAATAAATTATCTTATTTTTAAGATGCATTGTTAAAATATAGAAATATATTTTTTAAAGTAATATTTTTTTGTAACTTCTTGACTTGTAATGGATTTAATCGTATAATTATAATCAGCAGTCGGTAAGTCTATTTTTTACAGTAGGAGGATGTTAGAAATGTTTTGTAAATCTTGCGGTGCGCATATGGAGGATTCTTACAATGTGTGCCAGAATTGCGGTACGAAGAAGGGTCTTGGTGCTTCATTTTGTGATAAATGTGGAGC
>CANRDH010000197.1 GCA_947629295.1 uncultured Clostridia bacterium | reverse complement strand
TAACAGTTCCTACTGCCAAGTCTGTAGTGGACTTTCACCACCAAGTAATAATGCGTGCCGAGCACACAATCAAAACCACCCGCATAGCGGGTGGTTTGCTCTACCCCCTAGAAGGTGTGATTACAGGCTCAACCCCTCAAGGGGTATTGAAAGTTTGTCACCGCATTTCTGCCACGGGCAGGCGTTCAAGCGGCTGTCATTTTTGCCTATTTATTCTTATTACCCGTGAACGGGTCAATGTACTCTTTAAGTGTTAGCCGATCATTCATATAATCTTCTTGAAGTTGATTCCTAATGTATTCAGGTATTACTTTTTCATTTTTCCAACCGTATCTACATAATACCTCCTGCACCAGAAATGCCGATTTCCATATTTGTATTTCAGATTTGCGTGTCTGTCAAATATCATTAGTGAGCTTTTTCCCTTGAGAAATCCTACTAACTGTGCTATACCGAGATACGGAGAGATACTCACAAGCATATGAATATGATCAGGGCAAGCTTCTGCCTCGATTATTTCGACCTTCTTTTCTTCACATAATTTTCTAAGTATTTCTCCTATGTCTTTTCCGGGTTTTCCATATATCCCCTTTCTCCTATATTTTGGTGCAAATACAATGTGGTACTTGCAATTCCATTTAGTATGTGATAAACTATGTATGTCGTTCAGTCCCATTCTGAATGTCCTCCTTTTGCTGTTATTTTTGTGCAGTTGGCAGACCGCAATTTTATTATACAGCAAAAGGAGTTTTTATTTCTACTTCATCGCTTAAGCTTGATGGCTTATCTCCGGTTGATTATCGCTTAAATGTTGCATGACAAAAGCGACCAAGATTCCTCTTAGTCGCTTCTCTTAAATCTTTGTCTGACTTTTTGGGGTCAGTTCATTACCTCTGAGCATTTCTTTTCATATCCAAAATTTGCCCATACACTTCATCAGTAATACTTTCCGCTGTTTTTCCAACAGGGTCAACAGGCATACCGAAGCTTATTCTGAGCGGGAATTTTTTCATTCCCTTAATGTTAAAAAGCTTCGGTATTTTTCTTGTAACCGGAAAAATCTCCCTCGCCCCGCTTATGTAAACAGGAATTATTTTTACTCCTGTTTTCATTGAAATTATCGCCGCACCTTTTTTAAATTTTCCAAGCTTCCCGTTTCTTGTGCGTGTACCCTCGGGATGAACGAGGAGCATACGCTTTTGATTTTTCAGAACAACGGCAGCCCTTTTCAGCGAGGGCATAAAGTCGCCGCTCCTGTCAATAGGTATTCCGCCCGATATTCTGAAAATACAACGGGACAGAGATTTATTAAGATGCTCTTTGGCAATAAGCGCACAGGTGTCGTTTATGTCGATAACCTTACCGAGAGCCACCCACACCCACATACAATCGAGGTCACTTTCATGGTTGGGACATATGATAAATTTCTGATTTGTGTCTATATTTTCAAGTCCCGATACCTCAAAGTTATAGAGCTTCGTGGTAAGACTTGAAAAAAATCTGAAATATCTGCGCTCGCTGTTTGTTCTTTTCATAGGATAGCGGCTGTAGTTTCTGACATATGAAGAAGTTTCTTTTTTCTCCTCAAGTACCTCGCAGAGCTTCCCGACTGTACGGTATTCATATATGTTTTGCACAGAAAAGCGATATCCTTTATTCCCGGCAAGAGCAACAAATTCCATTGCAGAAAAGCTGTCGCCTCCAAGCAGAAAAAGATCGTCGTCCCTGCCCGCACGCGGGATGCTGAGGACCTTTGCCATAATAGAGCATAACTGTTTTTCTCTCTCATTTGTCGGTGCAGTATATTTGTAAGCCGCCTGAACGGGCATATCTGCTTGAGGAAGAGCCTTCCTGTCAATTTTCCCGCTTTGGGTCATCGGCATACAATTAAGCCGTACAAATACGTTCGGTATCATATATGACGGAAGGAGACCAAGCATAAACCTGCGCAGACCGATTTCGTCTATGGCATGTATGCTTGTATAATAACCTGCAAGGTACTGCTCACCGGCATCAGTTTTCCTGCACAGAACGGCTGCTGTTTCTATATCCTCAAACCGACTCATGGCGCACTCAATTTCCCCCGGCTCTATCCGCAGTCCCCGCAGCTTGATTTGATTATCCTTCCTTCCGCAGAATTCAATATTTCCGTCGGTACGGACAATGCCCATATCGCCCGTACTGTATATGGTCCCACCGCTGAAAAAAGGGTCGGGGAAAAATTTTCTGTCGGTAAGTGCCGGGGCATTTATATAACCCTTGCTTACACCGTCCCCGGAAATATAGAACTCTCCCATTATGCCCACAGGGACAGGTTCACGTTTATCATTGAGGATATATATGGGTATTAGCTACCGGTTTTCCGATACTTATATCATCTTCACAGACGGCAGCCGAGGACGACCATACGGTGGTTTCCGCAGGACCGTAGACATTATATATATCGGCGTCGGTATGCTTTTTCAGCTCATGACAGAGTGATGCAGGCAGTTCCTCACCGCCGAGAATTATTGTATGAAGACATGAGAGAAATTCGAGATTGTTTTTATCAAAAAGGAAGCTCCTCATTTTGGTTGGGGTCGTCTGTATCACTTGTGCACGAGCATCGGAAATAAGTTTTCCGACAGCTCTCTGTGAAACCGCCTGCTCACCGTCCGCAAGAACAATAACAATACCATTAAGAAGCGCAAGTACACTTTCTGTGACGAAAATATCAAACACAGTATCCGTCACGGAAACTATGCTTTTTGTGTCGGGCTTTATTATTTTTCCGAAAATATTAAA
>CANRDH010000196.1 GCA_947629295.1 uncultured Clostridia bacterium | reverse complement strand
TCCATTGAAAAGCATGGCGGTATCTTTAAGATAGCTCTTGCTAAAAAGATTGTAAAGGATATATGCCCATACTGCGGCGGCCCTATTGTCGGTGCAGTAGACGAGAATTATAAGTGTAGATTCTGCGGCCGTATGATCATGGACGTCATCAAACAAAACTGAATAACTGCCGTACAAAATCTACAAGGGAATTTGACAGCAGCGCTCATGCTTGTAAATTTCGTTTTTAAATAAACATAAGGATTAGGAAGCTGCAAAATATGCACTGATTTTTATTCATAACTATTGAATATACAGAAAAAATATGCTACAATGTAACGAGACAGGGGAGCTTGTAAACAGGCTGAGAGGGAATTTTTAATTCCGACCCTAAACCTGATGCGGATAATGCCGCCGTAGGAAGTTGGTATGCTTTTTCGGGGACGCTGTTTGTATCTGCGTTCCCTGTTTTTATGTAATGAATAAAATAATTCCGATAATATCGGCGGACAGGAGGGGAGCGCCTTTTGTCTTGTAATAACAGCGAGGGAAGCCGTGTTGCGGCGTGAGAGGAAGCCTTAAGCTTCGACCGAAATTTTTGGTACGGGATAGCCGTATATTTTCGAGAACGCTGTTATTGTCGTTCTCATTTTTTATTATAACTTTGCAAAATTGTATCTCTTATACATTATCTCCGTTAAAAAAGAGAAATAAATAATTTTCAAGGAGAAATATTATGAAAACAGTCTTAACCATTGCCGGAAGTGATTCCTGCGGAGGTGCGGGGATACAGGCAGATATAAAAACAATGACGCTAAACGGTGTTTATGCAATGAGTGCAGTAACCGCTCTAACAGCGCAAAACACCTTAGGCGTCAGAGGAATATATGATGTGTCGCCGGATTTTCTCCGACTTCAGCTTGACGCAGTAATTGAGGACATTCGTCCGGACGCCGTAAAAATAGGTATGATTTGCTCATCCGCGCTTATCGCCGTTATAGCCGAAAGACTCAGCTTTTATAAGGCTGAAAATATAGTTATTGACCCTGTAATGGTTTCCTCAAGCGGAACAAAGCTCATAGGTGATGGTGCAGTATCAGCTTTGAGGGAAAAGCTTCTACCCCTCGCTTCGCTTATTACACCGAATATTCCCGAAGCGGAGGTACTTGCCGGAATATCAATAGAAAATGCGGACGATATGCTGCGTGCGGCAAAAATTATATATGACGGATATTCTTCACCTGTTCTTATAAAGGGCGGACACAGTATAAATGATTCAAATGACCTCCTTTATGTCGGTGATAATTATCACTTCTTCAATGGAGAAAAAATTGAAAATCCCAACACACATGGAACAGGATGTACCCTTTCATCTGCTATAGCCTCAAACCTTGCAAAAGGCTATAATCTTGCGGATTCGGTACAAAAAGCAAAGGAGTACATTTCCGGTGCAATCGGTGCCATGCTCGATTTAGGCAAAGGCTCCGGCCCTATTGACCATGCCTTTGATTTACGCAGTCGTTTTGCCGATAAGGCTTAATAATAAATTAGTGCGAAAGGAAAAGAACTATGAGAAATTATAAAACGCAGATGGAAGCCGCTAAAATGGGTATCATTACTCATGAAATGGAAATCGTTGCCCAAAAGGAGTATAAGACTCCTGAAGAAATACGCTGTTCCGTTGCTAAGGGCGAAGTGTGTATTCCGTGTAATGTAAACCACAAGTCCATTTCACCGGAGGGTATCGGAGCGGGTCTGAAAACTAAGATAAACGTCAATCTTGGTATTTCGGGCGACTGCAAAGACTATGATGTAGAAATGCAGAAGGTAGATATGGCTCTGAAATTCGGTGCTGAAGCCATTATGGATTTGAGTAACTATGGAAAGACCAATACATTCCGACGTGAGCTTATAGAAAAATCCCCTGCCATGATTGGCACTGTTCCCATGTATGATGCAATTGGCTATCTTGAAAAGGATTTGCTTGAAATATCGGCTGAGGATTTTCTGAAGGTAGTACGTGCTCATGCAGAGGAAGGCGTGGATTTTATGACTATCCATGCCGGAATAAACAGACGTGCAGTGGAAGCCTTTATGCGTGACAAGAGGAAGATGAATATTGTTTCACGAGGCGGCTCTCTGCTTTTTGCATGGATGATGATGACGGGTAATGAAAATCCCTTTTATGAGCATTATGACGAGGTTCTTGATATACTTGCTGAGTATGATGTCACAATCAGTCTCGGCGACGCTCTGCGCCCCGGCTGCATCGATGACAGCACAGACGGCGGTCAGATATCGGAGCTTATTGAGCTTGGGGCACTTACCGAACGTGCATGGGAAAAGAATGTTCAGGTTATGGTTGAGGGGCCGGGTCATATGGCTATGAATGAGATTGAGGCGAACATGAAGCTTCAAAAGCGCATATGCCATAACGCACCATTTTATGTACTCGGTCCTCTTGTTACGGATATTTTTCCCGGCTATGATCATATCACATCGGCAATCGGGGGTGCCATTGCTGCGGCAAGCGGAGCTGATTTTCTATGCTATGTCACTCCTGCCGAGCATCTCAGACTGCCCGATATCAATGATGTAAAGGAAGGCATTATTGCGAGTAAGATTGCCGCACACGCTGCGGATATTGCAAAGGGAATACCTCATGCAAGGGACAAGGATAACGAAATGGCGGAGGCACGTCACGAGGTTAATTGGGACAAGATGTTTGAAATAGCGGTTGACGGAGAGAAGGCAAAGGAATATTTTGAAAGCACTCCGCCTGCTGACCGTCACACCTGTTCTATGTGCGGAAAAATGTGTGCAGTCCGCACCACAAACATGATACTCGA
>CANRDH010000195.1 GCA_947629295.1 uncultured Clostridia bacterium | reverse complement strand
TCCTGCGGCGGCAGTTCAGTGCTTTATGTTGTTTTAAAGCTGTAACGGATATCGGATAATTACAAGGAGAAAAAAAAATACGTTCACTCTTTATTTCGTGTGAAATGCGGTGAGAATTAAATTGTTTTTGCAGTACGGCCGCACAAAGATATTAATTGCCGATGACAATATCCTGTTTTACTATAATGTATTTAATTCATATACTCAGAATACATACAGATTTATTCTTGATGAAAAACTTGAACCCGATCATTTAGGCAGACAGTTAAATGAATATTATAATCAGATGTGGAACGGGCAGATTTATCAGGATATAATTTTAGGTGAAGGCGGTCGGTGGATTGGTGAAAGGTACTGTTGTTTTGAAACCGGCGACCGTGCAACATGGATTTATAAATATAATGATAAGCTTTATTTGTTGGTGACTGAATTATATAACGGCTTCGGTAATATTTATAATCCGGATTTTTTCACCTCATATCTTGAAAATTACGGAAAATATATTTTCAAGTCCGAAATAAAGATAGATCAGCTGTGTTGTTTAAGAGATTATTTTAAAGCATTAACTCAGAAGTACATAGGCTAATAAAACAAATCTGCAAAATTATAACGGAGGGTATTATGGGCAGAGAAGCACTCTTGACGCTTGACTGCGGACAGTATTCCGAAAAAATTCTTGATATTATCAACTTACTTACAAAAACAGGTTGGTCTTATTATGATAGTGAAAATAATATTGAATATTTACCTTTGGGCGATGGAGAAATGTATGATTGGCGGAAAGGAAGTCTGAACATTACCGAGCTTGAGCGCATTATAAATAAAAAGCAGAGTAATTCGGAAATGGTTGGATTGTGTTTACATAACGCTGACCCGAAAATAAGTATAACATTTCTTGCCCGCAGTACATCCGAGATTATAATTGACTTGAATATTTACAGAAAAACATATCCCGGTTCCGATATAACGAACCCTGAACCGTATATGCAAACTATTATCCTGCCTTTGGAAAAAAACGGGTGTCAAGCGGATTCAATATGCTTCGAAGATTATGTATCATAATAAGCTTTGTCAAAAGTTGGTGGGAAACATAAGATTGAATCCTACGTGTCAAAAATGTCTGTTTTTGTTTCCGGACAGTAATAATTCCGAACAGTCGTTAATATGTCCCGAATGTAATTCCTGCCATGTTTGGATTATGTATGTCGGAGATAGCTGCAAGAGAGAGGGTAATGCAATTATGTGATAATTGTAATTCAGGCATAATAATACCCTACATTTTTTCCTGACGGCTATGATGTAGTTGAAAGTCAAACAGATAAATATAATAATACCAATCATATCAATTTTTCAAAGATTAATTCTATAAAACCATAGGTTACCCCTCTCCCCTATCCAATATAAAAAAATATCTCAGGAAGTGATGAAATAAACATTTTCCCTCTGACTGCCGCAACTGTGCAATTTCTGTAAAAAGCACCACTAACGGTATACGAAAAAGCACATTATGCTTTGCGGCAGGTACACTGTGCTTACCGAAGACGGAGAAAAGCCTATTGAGGAATTGAGGTTGGAGATTATGTTTATGCAACGAATCCCGAAACCGGAGAAAGTGATTATAAGAAAGTATTGCAGACAGCAATTTTATGAAAAGAAGGTAAAAATAAATGGATATCATAATTGATGAGGATACTTTCGTAAGAGGTAGTGGTGGAAATGTTACCGGTGTTATCTATTTTTCAGGAAACAAATTTGATTTTCCTGAATATAATTGGAGCAATTTTCCAATTATAATAGGATTTAATTGGCTTAATGATTACATGAATTTTTCAAATTCTAAATTCGATACTTTTGAATTTTGTTTTATGGACGGGCCATATGATGTGATTGGGGCAACAGTTGATGATAATACTTATAAATTGCAATTTATAAGGAGGTATATTGATACAAGCGACTTAATCTATGAAGAACCGGTTGATAAATTATCATTTGAAAAAATATTATTGAAACTATGTAGAAAATTATTGAGAATATGTACAAAGATGGATTATTCAAATCATTGTATCTCAACGATAAGAAATTATATGAACTTGTTGAAGCAATCACTCCAATCAAAAAAATAACTTTGCCACATTTTGTTTCTAAAAAGATCCGCCCCCTGACGTGCGAATTATCCATATTATAATATATATTTTAATGATTAGACAAAGGCTGCAATTCTAATAGGTGATTAAAAATTTTAAAAGGTAGGTTTTTTATTGTGACAAAAGCTGAATTGAGCAGTTGGTTGAAATTGTCAAAAGTTTCGTTGACGATTGATAGATTACACTTAAAACAATATGGTGGAATGTTTCGTGAAATCAATATTATTAACCCTGTAAGGTTAAGATTAGACTTTCTGGATAAGAATTGCAAACTCATGAATGAGGGTGAATTATCTATTTACTTTGACTTCGATTCATATGATACAATGATTATGGAGATAGAAAACTATACGAACAAAAATATCAGGCATTGGAAACGATATTTTACTGATCCGGCAATTTTTAATAACGAATCAGATGATTGGAATGAAAAAGCGGACTGGAAATCATTTTTAAATGATTTTAATAATGGTCTGATTTCCCTTCCGTCGGGTTTTGTTAGAATGCAGAAGTAACGGTGTATGGAATACCGGTCCTGATTCTCCTCATATTGGATGGGTAATTATGGATTCAAAACCAAAAATTACAGGTCATATATTGGCAGATAATGTTCAAACAGATAGAGATTATGCATATTCGTTTAATAATTAAATTAACTGACCCCAAAAAGTTAGACAAAAATATAAGAGAAAA
>CANRDH010000194.1 GCA_947629295.1 uncultured Clostridia bacterium | reverse complement strand
TGTGGATATATTCTACATTTTTTAAATTATCATTTTGAGCTGAGTTCTTTCATAAACATTAACAACTGAGAAATCGAAAGTTTAAACGGGAGAGTTAATGCTTATGAAGAAAATAATTTTTTCAGCGCCGTTTCACAGAAAGAAATATATCAGATTGCCGGAACTCAGAAAAAATATACTGTTTATATTTTTTATGCTTACGCTTTTTGCGGGAATAACGGCAGGAGCGCTTGGGGGAAGATACGCTGATAAACAGCTTATGGAAAACCTTGATATAATATTTCTTACAAATTTCAATGTAAGATGTTCACAGGGAATACTTAATTCATTTATAGCTTCCTTCGCTTCCGCATTTATATTTATACTTGTTATTTTTTTAATGGGACTATCCCTTTGGGGAGGTATAATTGCGGCAGTTGTGCCTTTTATAAAAGGCTATGGATACGGTCTTGCAACAGGCTATCTTTACAGTACCTATGGGCTGACAGGAGTTTTGTATAATATACTGATAATCCTTCCCGGTGCCTTTTTGTGTTCGTCTGTAATTGCGGCAGCTACACAGGAGGCTTTACGCAGTTCGCTGAAGATGATTTCCGTATTCAGAAAGACTGCCGTAAGCGATGATCCCCACATACAGATGAAAAAATATCTTCTATCCATGCTGTGGCTGCTTTTTCTTGCAGCAGTATCGTCAGCAATTGATATGCTTTTTTCTCTTATGTTTTCATGGCTGTTTAACTTCACATAATCCAGCCGTCAAAAAAATTCAGGAAGTGCAGATTTATGGAAAATACACGGAATAGAAATTTTACGTTATCGGAATTTTTAGGAGGATATTTTGAAAATATCGGAAAAATTACGCTTACAAATCTGTTTTTTTGTATTCCCCTTGCTTTTTATGTCGGAATAATGTTTCTGATTAACAGTATTGGAATCAATAACATTTTTGTATCTTTCCTGGCAATCCCTTTTTTATCGCCTTTTTTTGCAGGCTTATTTTATGTCAGCCGAAGGATAACAATAGGAGAGGAGCTTCACCCTGTGAGGGACTTTATAAAGGGAATAAAAGATAATTTCCTTTATTTTCTTATAAATTCCGCAATTCTTTATATTATTGTTATAGGACTTGTTATTACCTTTTCATTTTACAGTATGGGAATAAGTGACTCAATGATGCTGACATCATTTGTAATGACTTTAATTTTTACGGTTTTCTTTTTCTTTTTTGAGAACAGTCTGTTATCAATGGCTGTGACTGTGGACCTGAAATTTATGGATATTATTAAAAATTCCGTACTGCTTGTATTTAAGGGTATTGCAGGACATATCAAGACCCTCCTTTCGTTTGCCTTTATCAGCATAATATTATATTCCGTATTTATGTTTGCAGGAAATATATATCTTGCTGCGGCAATCATGGCAATTATAACTCTGTTGTTTCTCCCGATTATGTACTCATATGTAATAGTATTCAATTCATATAAAACTATAAAAAAATATATAATTGCACCGTATATTGAGCAGCAGAAATCACAGAACAAAATTTCAAAAGCTGTAAACCGCTCTGACGAAGATTTGTATGCGGCAGATATAGAAAAGCTCAGATCTCTTTCTGAGGGTGATGAAAATGAATTTGTTTTCCTTAACGGTAAAATGATTAAGAGAAAAACGATAACAGATATTCTGAAAAAATATGATTTAGAAGGATAAATATAACTTATTTTGTGTTTTAAGTCGATGCTTGCAGCATTGACTTTTTTATATTAAAAAATTGTATGAATGAATAAAAAAATTGAAAAATATATCACATGACTATACATAATTTAAAAATCAATATAAATAATAAGTGAATTTGCATAAAAGTTATTTGAATAATTTTAGATATAATAAGATTTAACCAAAATATTTACATACCCTAAGAATTTAAGGTTTTATCTGCGCCCGTGAAATATAACAGGCGGACAAAAAGTAAAAAAATGATATTGACAACTTTTTAACAATTATTTATAATAATATTGTATTCGGGCGAAAAATCGGTCACAGTACAATTTATCAATGGAGGAATAATAACTATGGCTAATACTAATGAAGTTGATGTTAAAACGACCGAAAGCGGTCTTGTTGAAGATCTTGACAGCTTCAATGCTAAGCTTGCGCAGGTAAGGGAAGCTCAGAAGATTTATTCGACTTACACGCAGGAACAGGTTGATAAAATATTCAAAGCTGCTGCAATCGCAGCCAATCAGGCTCGTATTCCGCTGGCAGTTATGGCTGTTGAGGAAACAGGTATGGGAGTGAAGGAAGATAAGATTATAAAGAATCACTATGCTTCCGAGTATATATACAACACATACAAAAATACCAAGACCTGCGGTGTAATTGAATATGATTCCGCATTCGGACTTAAAAAGATAGCTGAGCCTATCGGAGTTATCGGTGCTGTTATTCCTACAACAAACCCGACATCTACTGCAATATTCAAGACTCTTATCTGTCTTAAAACAAGAAACGGCATAATCATAAGCCCCCATCCCCGTGCAAAGAAATCTACTATTGAAGCAGCTAAGATAGTTCTTGAAGCTGCTGTTAAGGCGGGAGCACCTGAGGGAATAATCGGTTGGATAGATGTACCGTCACTTGAGCTTACAAACGAGCTTATGAGAAATGCCGATACTATTCTTGCAACCGGCGGCCCCGGAATGGTTAAGGCTGCTTATTCATCGGGAAAGCCCGCTCTCGGTGTAGGTGCCGGCAATACGCCCGTTATTATTGACAGCACCGCCGATATTAAGGTGGCTGTAAGCTCAATAATTCATTCAAAAACCTTTGATAACGGTATGATTTGTGCTTC
>CANRDH010000193.1 GCA_947629295.1 uncultured Clostridia bacterium | reverse complement strand
CGGTTGTCGTTTGATATTAGTTTTTTTTGGAGAGCCTCGGCATAGGCTCTTTCGGTATTATTTTGATGGTGTTTGTGAAATCTGCAAATGCCGGAATGCAAAAATAAAGGATTGTTTAAATTATAAAGGGGAATTTAAAATGCGTGTGAGGATAAGACTGCCCAGAACAAGGGCTGAAAGATTTGCCACGGGAATTTCTTTGATATTTGTCGGGGTTTTGTTATTCCTTGTGGCAGGGAAGTTAGGTGGGAGGCTGGAAAACACCTGCAATATAGATGATGTAGCTTCTCTTGAATATTTAAAAAATAGTTCCTTGATAGAAGGGCAGAATGTAATAACCGGAGAGATAACGAAGAATAATTTTTTGGGCAGCTTTGATACGGGGAATTTGCTTGAAGAGCCGGAGTATTACTGTTTTATTTCTACGAAAAAACATGGAATCGTCACTGTAAACATTACAAATCAAGAACAAATCAATACTCTGAAAAATATTGAGGCGGGAAGTGATGAAACCGTGCCGTTGGCTGCAACTGTGGTCATTATAGATACCAAGCAGAAACAAATGGCAAAGATAGCTTTGGTGAATAAGGTGGGGTGCAGTCAGGAACAGGCTGATAAAGCGATGACCGGCTGTATTCTGAAAAACTCCTCTGCTAAGCCGAAGAATACAACTAATGTTTTTAATTCTTTTGCATTGCTTACGTGTGTTTTGGGTGCTGTTATGTTTGTGCCTGAAATAATTAATCTTATAAACAAAATCAGGGAACAGTGATAACTGATATAGATATTGATTGGAATTCGGAGATGAGGAATACGGATTCTTTGTTAATTGAAAGGAAATGGAAATGGCAGAGCTTAATATAGTTCTTGTGGAACCCGAAATACCGCAGAATACCGGCAATATTGCCAGAACCTGCGCGGCAACGGGTGCAAGACTTCATATAGTAAAGCCTATGGGTTTTACTCCGACAGACAGGCACCTGAAAAGGTCGGGGCTTGACTATTGGAAATATCTTGATCTGACTTATTATGAAAACCTTGATGAATTTTTTGAGCGTACAAAAGGGGGAAAGTACTATTATTTTTCCACCAAGGCGCCGAGAAAATATACAGATGCAGAGTATCCCGAAGGCTGTTATCTTGTTTTCGGAAAGGAAACTAAAGGTCTGCCTGAGAGCTTACTTCATAAAAATCCGAACACAACGGTGCGCATACCGATGAATAGGCAAATCAGAAGTCTTAATTTATCTAATTCCGTGGCAATAGCGGTGTATGAGGCACTCAGACAGTGGGATTATCCGGAACTGCAAAACTACGGCAGACTGAGAGAATTTGACTGGGATAATTATTATCCGGATTTTTTCTGATAAGCAATACAGAAGTGAAATAAGGGAATAAAAGACTTTTAGATTAAAGGCGGCAATTTATTGCTGTATGAATAAAGAAACGGGAGAAATGGATAATGATAACAGTAAGCAATGTAAGTGTGAATTTCAGCGGCACTCCGTTGTTTTCGGATGTAAACCTGAAACTTACCGATAATAACTGCTACGGTATTATCGGTGCAAACGGTGCGGGAAAATCTACTTTTCTTAAGGTACTTTCGGGTGAGCTTGAACCCACAAAGGGAGAGGTTATTATTCCTGAAAATACGCGTATGTCAGTGCTGAAGCAGGATCATTTTGCTTTCGATGATTATACGGTACTCGATACCGTTATATACGGAAATAAAAGGCTTTATGATATAATGAAAGAAAAAGACGCCATATATATGAAGGCGGATTTTTCCGAGGAGGATGGGATACGTGCATCCGAGCTTGAAGCGGAATTTGCCGAGCTTAACGGCTGGGAGGCCGAAAGCGACGCCTCAAAGCTTATTCAGGGTCTGGGACTTTCAGAGGAAATTCTGTATTCACTTATGAGTACCCTGACGGGTAACGAAAAGGTCAAGGTGCTTCTTGCACAGGCACTTTTCGGCAATCCTGAGATAATACTCCTTGACGAGCCGACAAATAACCTCGATATAAAGGCTATATCATGGCTTGAGGATTTTATTCTTGATTATCAGGGTACGGTCATAGTTGTATCTCATGACAGACATTTTCTTAATACGGTATGTACTCATATGATCGATATTGACTATAATAAGATAAAAATGTATGTGGGCAACTATGAATTCTGGTATGAGTCGAGCCAGCTTATTCAGGCAATGATTAAACAGCAAAATAAAAAGACGGAGGAGAAAATTAAAGAGCTTCAGACCTTTGTTCAAAGATTTTCTGCTAATAAATCAAAATCCAAACAGGCAACATCAAGAAGAAAGCTTCTTGATAAGCTTACAGTTGAGGAAATGCCTGCATCTTCCCGCAGATATCCCTTTGTCGGCTTTACGGCGGACAGAGAGGTCGGTAAGGAGGTGCTGACTGTCGAGGGGCTTTCTAAAACTGCGGAGGACGGTGGAAAGATACTCGATAATGTGTCTTTCCGTATTGAAAGAACGGATAAGGTAGCCTTTCTGTGTGATAATGAATTGGCAGTTACGGCATTATTTGATATACTTATGGGTGAGCTTGAACCCGATGAGGGTACGTATAAGTGGGGCATAAGCACCTCGCAGTCATATTTTCCAAAGGATAACACGGAATTTTTTGAAGGCAGCGATATGACGATAATTGATTGGCTCCGTCAGTATGTGAGAGGAAATGATAATACCGATACATATCTGCGCGGATTTCTCGGAAGAATGTTGTTTTCGGGGGATGATGTATTTAAACCTGTCAGGGTATTGTCCGGAGGAGAAAAGGTACGCTGTATGCTTTCAAGAATGATGATGTTCGGGGCAAACTGTCTTGT
>CANRDH010000192.1 GCA_947629295.1 uncultured Clostridia bacterium | reverse complement strand
GTAAAGAATGCTTATGTAAGCAATATTCAAGGTTCAGACGGTACGTATCAAAAGGTTGTAAGCCTTGAGTTTTCAGATGAAGGTAAGGAAAAGTTTGCCGAAGCAACCGAAAAATATCTTAATCAGCAGATCGGTATATGGATGGATGACACCTGTATATCCGCTCCTACAGTACAAAGTGTTATTTCGGACGGAAACTGCTACATAGACGGCGGTGCCGACGGTTTTACAACGGAAGATGCCACGGCGCTTGCAAATAAAATAAATGCAGGTGCGCTCCCGTTTAATCTTTCTATTGAGAGTTACGGTACTATAAGCCCGTCTTTGGGAACTTATGCGCTTACGGCAATGGGTTATGCCGCAATAGCCGCGCTTTGTTTCATTCTGCTGTTTATGTGTATAGTATACAGACTGCCGGGCTTCGTGGCTTTTCTGGCGCTTCTTGGACAGTTGGCTATTTCAGTTATGGCTGTTTCGGGTTATTTCCCCGTATTTGCAAGCTTTACCATGACGATTCCGGGTATTGCCGGTATGATTCTTTCAATAGGTCTTGGTGTTGACGCTAATATTATAACCTCCGAAAGAATTAAGGATGAGCTCTGGACCGGAAAAACACTTGACGGATGTATAGCAAACGGCACGAAGGGAAGTCTTGCGGCTATTATTGACGGTAATATTACAATTATAATAGTTGCTGTTATACTCATTCTTGTATTCGGTCCTGCAAATATTTTCTCGGCATTGTTCGGAGTGTCCACAACAGGTATGATTTATGCATTCGGATATACGCTTCTTGTGGGCGTTATTGCGAACTTTATTATGGGTGTAGGCGCTTCAAGACTTATGCTTCGTTCCATTTCGGGAATAAAATTCCTGAGAAATAAGAGATTGTATGGAGGTAAGAAGAAATCATGAGACAACGATTCCATATAGATTTCGTCAAGAACTCTAAAATCTTTTTCTGTATTTCGCTTGGTATAATGCTTGTCTGCCTGATACTGAATATTTTTGTGATACCTACTCGTGTTGATATCCAGTTTACTGGCGGAACTATTGTAAAGTATAGTTACAGCGGCGCTCTTGAGGAAAAAAAGATTTCCGATGCAGCTCAGAAGGCTACTAAGGAAACCGTTTCCTTTACATTTTCGGAAAACCTTGCTTCCTCGGATTCAAACAGCCATATGGTAGCGCTTGAATTTACAAATTCAAAGGCAATCAGTGTTGACGAGCAGGATGAAGTAACCAAAGCTCTTACAGAGGCTTTCCCGAAAAATAATTTCAAGGTTGAAGAATCCTCTTCTGTTGACGCTTCAAAGGGTACTAACTTTTTTTTCAAGTGTCTTGCGGCAGTTATACTCGCAGCGGTACTTATAATAGGGTATATTGCGATAAGATTTAAAAAGATTGGCGGTTTGTCTGCCGGGGTTATGGCAGTAGTTGCACTTATACACGACCTCATTATCGTATATTTTGTGTTTGCGATGTTCAATATGTCACTGGATGATAACTTCATTGCGGTTGTACTTATGGTTCTCGGTTATTCTGTAAACGATACGATAGTAATATATGACAGAATAAGGGAAAATAGACGCAAGATGGGTCCGAAGGCAACGACGGCTGAAGTTACTAACTCAAGTATTAACCAATGTTTTACAAGAACAATATGTACAAGTATTACAACAATAGCTGCAATTGGTTCTGTACTTGTTGTTTCTTTGATTTATAACATTGATTCAATAATAAGCTTTGCTCTTCCGATGATGATAGGTCTTGTTTCAGGTTGCTATTCATCAATATGCATAGCTACTCCGCTGTGGGTAATGTGGAAAAATCACAGCGATAAGAAAAAGGCTGAAAAGGAAAGCATGAAGAAAAAGGGAAGTAAAAAAGCAGCTAAAAATTCCGAAAAAAAGACGGAAAAAGCATAATATATTTTTGATATCAGACAGCAATTTTCAAGCAGAAGATTGCTGTCAAATCATTATTTGATGTAGTATTGATTACTGCTGAGTTAAAGATAATAGTTGTGCCGCAGAATTTTTACTTTGCGGCAGTTCATTTTTCTAAAAACTATGGAAATAAATGTACATATATGTTATAATTAAGTTATCTTAAAAAAAGGGGAGAAGTTTATGCAAAATATATGGCATGATATGGATTCTGCGAGAATAACGCCGGAAAATTTTATGTGCGTTATAGAAATACCGAAGGGAAGCAAGGCAAAATATGAGCTTGACAAGCAAAGCGGACTTCTTAAGCTTGACAGGATACTTTATACCTCAACACATTATCCGGCAAACTACGGCTTTATACCGCGTACATATGCCGATGATCTTGACCCGCTTGATGTTCTTGTTCTCTGCTCAGAGCAGATATATCCCCTGACGCTTGTTCAGTGCTATCCGATAGGATATATTACAATGCTTGACAACGGGAGAAACGACTATAAAATAATAGCCATACCGTTTAACGATCCGACATATAATTCATATACGGATATTTCGGAGATACCTAATCATATTTTTGATGAAATGACCCATTTCTTTTCTGTTTATAAGGCACTTGAAAACAAGGAAACGGTTGTTGACGAGGTAAGAGGCAAGTCCGAAGCTATTGAAATAATCAAGGAGTCTATTGATAATTACAGGGAAAAATTCAGTACAATGTAATATATATGATTAGAAGGGAAATGAATGGATGAGTAAAGAGGAGAAGAGTAAGAGTAGTTTTAATAAAGGAAGAAAAAAAATTCCAAATATGTCAGATAATTCTGTTAAGGATAAAAAAATAATACCCCCAAAAAAGAGGATAAAGCTTTTGCAGACGCCGACGCGGATAATCAAGATTTTTATGGTGTTATTATATGCTGTAATAATTTTTATGCT
>CANRDH010000191.1 GCA_947629295.1 uncultured Clostridia bacterium | reverse complement strand
GTGTAGGATAGGCTGCCCGATGATTTATCAAGTGAATGTGCAAGAGATGACGGGCAGGAGCTTTGTATGAGTCTGTCAAGCGTTTCGGCTCCTTCGGAGCCGGGAGCCGCTGCAGAAGCGGGATAGGTTACCGTAAACGTGCGTGTTCCCGCAAAGGACGGTGAAAATGTAAGGGTGGTTTTGTAATTGACTTTATCGGGCTCTGAGGGTGAGCAGGAGGAAAGAATCAACAATGCAAAGCCACAAAGTGTCAAAATTATAAATTTTCGTATGAAATTAACAGGTTTCATTGATATCACTCTCCGGACTGTTGACTGTTAAGATTATTTTACTATTTTTGCTTTACAATGTAAAGAGTTTTTTGAATAGATGAGGCTTATTCTATGTATATAATCTCATCAGAATAAGTGAATATCATTCGGGAATATAAATAATATACAATTATGAGCGGATATGTCCCTGAATTTTATATAGTAAGGAAATAATTTTATCTTGATTTTACAGTCTGTTTGGATTTATTATATAAGAGTGGATTGTTGTCGTTCGATACATAATTTAAAATAAATTTGGGAAAAGAAGTAGATAAAATGAAACATATACATATGCCCAAAATACTGAAAATTGATTTTGACAAGCCTATACCGTTCAAACAGCAGTTTGCAATAATGTGTACGGTTCTTATTATTTCCTGTATGCTATTCACTGTTGTATATTTTCAGCAGCTTTTGTCGGGTAATATAGCAACGGCAGGCGAACCTGAGAGAGCGGAGTCAAAACCGGCTGTTCAGGCTGCGGCGGAGGAAAGCTCTGTTTCCGCTCCCTCGCAGACAAGCCGGGAAGACGAGAGTAAACCGGGGTCCGCGGAGAGCCATGTGACGGATATCAAGGAAGTGGGCTCCGATGTTCTCGGCAATATGACTTCGGTTTCAAAGACCTATGACGATATTCATCAGGGTAAGCTTATACTTGTGAATAAGGATTATTCATGCAGGCTTGACGGTGAAAATGTAAAATCTATATTTGAAGCTAAATCCGACAGCTATGTTGTTACTGACAGGAATGTAAGTCTGGATATGTCTATCATAGAAAATCTCAATTCTATGCTGGATGATTTTTATTCGATTTACGGCGAATCGGATATAATGGTTGCCTGCGGTTACCGAAGCTATGATACACAGGTAGGTCTTTTCAATGAGGAGGTTGAAAGTGTGGGTGCTCAGGAAGCGGAGCAATGGGTGGCGCCTCCGGGATATAGCGAGCATCAGACAGGTTATGTTTTCGACCTTAATCTGAATATAAGAGGCAGTGCGGGAATAGATTATAGTGGCGAAGGCAACTATTCATGGATAAATGAGAATTGCCCGGATTACGGATTTATTATACGGTATCCGTCCGGCAAGGAGGAAATAACGGGATATTCGCAGGAGCCGTGGCATTTCAGATATGTTGGTATTCCCCATTCTCAGTATATCAGTGATAACGGAATAACACTGGAGGAATATTTTGATATAATAAGTGAGCATAAATCTAATAATCCGGTTCTTATAGAGGACCACAGCGGATGCCGATGGTGCGTTTATTATGTCGAAGCCGTCGAATATGGGGAAACCAACATCCCCGTTCCCGAAAATTACGAATATGAAATTTCAGGTGACAATTACAGCGGATTCATAGTTACGGTTAAGCTTGGGTAACAGATTTGGTAAAAACTGTGTTTTGTGTCAATCTACATAAAAATAATTTTTCTGTTGCAAAAAAGTTAGAAACATGTTATAATATGGTTCGGACGGATGTTTGTCGTATTGTGCGATTGGTATGAGGTGAAGTTGATTGGACGGTAACACAATAGGCTTGATTATAGCCGGTGTGCTTTTTGCCGCACCTGTTGCAATTGTTGTGGGTGTTGTGCTTGTCATAAGACGGAAAATAAAAAGGTTTGAAAAGGACAGCGGTCTTGACCTGAGCATGGGTAATTTTATCAGGGACCTCAAAGAAACGGATAGTGCGGACAGTAATCCGGCATCGCTCAACGGAATGGATAAGATATATCTGCCCAAAATACATGAGGAATTTCCCGATTTTCAGCTTGCATCGGTTATACCTCAGGTTGAAACCGTTATAAAGGAGTATCTCAATTCCATTGAAAATAAAGATACCTCCCCCCTGAAAAAGCTTACGATTTCCCCGTCACTTATTGACAGGGCGGAAAGCATAATCGAGGATTTAAGATCGAGGGAGTTGGATGTATATTACGATAATGTGGTAATACACCGTACCGTTATAAGTGAATATGTTCACGAAAGCGGAATGGTTATTATAAGATTCCAGTCTGCGGTAGGATATCTGAATTTTTCGCAGGATGAAAATGGTAAACTCGTAAGCGGAAGCAAGGAAAAAACAAGAGAAACGGTATATGTTGTTTCGTATGCGAGGGTCCTTGACAGCGAGTTGGCAAGACAAGCCGGGGTTACAGATGTTATGGGACTCAACTGCCCTAACTGCGGCGCACCGCTCAGTTCGTCAAGTGCGGACAAATGTCTTTTCTGCGGAACACCGTTCAAGAATATAACAGAGGATGTTTTTGGATGGTCATTTACAGATATCAAGGAAAAAAACAGGACGACAAAAAAATTATACTAACAAAGGAGATGCGTTAAAATGGGAATTATTAAGGCTGCAATGAATACGGTTGGAGGAGCGCTTGCCGACACATGGCTGGAGGTTGTTGAGCCGAGTGACATGGACGCAAAAACTGTTATGTGTCCGGGCATAATGAAGGCACGCAACGACAGTAGAAATACAAACGGTAAGGGTACTGACAACACTATTTCAAACGGATCGATCATACACGTTTATGATAATCAGATGATGCTCCTCATAGACGGAGGCGCCATTGTCGATTATACAGCAGAGCCGGGTTATTTTGAAGTAAAAAATTCTTC
>CANRDH010000190.1 GCA_947629295.1 uncultured Clostridia bacterium | reverse complement strand
AGTGCAAGCGGAGTAACCGAAAATGTTGCAAGGAAGCTTGCTCAGGCTGCCGGTGCGGATCTGTATGAAATCAAGCCCGAGGTTCCTTATACTGAGGCTGATCTTGATTGGAGAAACAAAAACTCCCGCAGCTCTGTGGAAATGCAGGATAAGAAATTCCGTCCCGCACTTGCGGATAAGAATGCCGGCATAGATAATTACGATGTAATATTTGTCGGATTCCCGATATGGTGGTATGTTGCACCGACAATCATAAATACATTCCTTGAAAGCTATGATTTTTCGGGAAAAACTATTGTTCTTTTTGCAACCTCGGGAAGCAGCGGCTTCGGCAAAACCGTTGAGGAGTTAAAATGCAGCGTTTCCGATAGCACTATAATAAAAGAAGGAAGGGTACTTAACGGTAATCCGACCGAAGAAGCTGTCAAAGAATGGCTTAGTGGATTGAACCTGTAAAGTAAGATAACAGGTGAGGAAATGACAGGGATATAGTCAAGCTGATTTGGAAACCATGTAATTTTGTTTTTGCGGAAATATGCCCAAAGCATAATAAAAAATACCTTCAAATGATGCTATATGCACCGTTTGAAGGTATTTTATCTGCGCCCGAAAGTTTATGTATCGTTAAAAGAAAAATACATTTATCCGAAATATTAACTTTAATAGTGATTACTAAATTGCATATCGTATTCTTGACAAACAGATTTAGATAATATATAATTGCATTAAAAGTTTTTAACAAAAAAATTATATTTTTTATAAAAAGGAGAGATATTATGTCGAAAATACCTTATAGATTTTATCTTACCGAGGACCGGATGCCGAAGCAGTGGTATAATCTCCGTGCGGATATGCCCGAACAGCCCGACCCAATGCTAAACCCCGCAACACTTGAACCCCTTAGAGAAGAGGATTTATATCCTATCTTCTGCAAGGAGCTTGCACATCAGGAAATGGATTCGGAAACCGCATATATTGATATACCCGAGGAAATACAGGAAATGTACAGGATATATCGTCCGTCGCCGCTGATTCGTGCATATAATCTTGAAAAAGCGCTTGGCACACCTGCCAGAATTTATTATAAATTTGAAGGAAACAATACGTCGGGAAGCCATAAGCTTAATTCCGCTATCGCTCAGGCATATTATGCAAAAAAACAAGGACTTACCTCCCTTACCACAGAAACGGGTGCGGGTCAATGGGGAACTGCACTTTCCGAGGCTTGTGCATATTTTGGTATACCGCTTACTGTTTATATGGTTAAATGCTCATATAATCAAAAACCGTACAGAAAGGCAGTTATGCAGACCTTTGACGCGAATGTAATTCCGAGTCCGTCAGATACAACCGAGGTGGGAAGAAGGATACTTGCCGATGACCCCGACACTACAGGAAGTCTTGGCTGTGCGATTTCAGAGGCTGTTGAAAAAGCTACAACAACCAGTGGTTGTCGTTACGTTCTGGGCTCGGTGCTTAATCAGGTTCTTCTGCATCAGTCAATAATAGGACTTGAAGCTAAGACCGCTATGGAAATGCTTGGGGAATATCCCGATATAGTTATAGGCTGTGCAGGCGGCGGCTCTAACCTCGGAGGACTAATTGCTCCGTTCATGCGTGATAAGCTGGTTGACAAAAAGGATATAAGATTTATAGCCGTTGAACCGGCTTCCTGCCCCTCGCTGACTAGGGGAAAATATGCATACGATTTCTGCGATACAGGCAGAGTTACACCTATGGCAAGAATGTATACTCTCGGCTGCGGTTTTATTCCGTCTGCAAACCATGCGGGCGGACTGAGGTATCATGGTATGTCGCCGATTTTGTCGAAGCTTTATCATGACGGCTATATGGAGGCTGTTGCATATGAGCAGACAAAGGTATTTGAGGCTGCAAAGCTTTTTGCAAGAGTTGAAACGATTCTTCCTGCGCCGGAATCATCACACGCTATAAAGTGCGCTGTGGACGAGGCACTCAAGTGCAAGGAAACAGGAGAGGAAAAGACAATTCTTTTTGGACTTACGGGAACCGGGTATTTTGATATGACCGCATACAGTGCATTTAATGAGGGAAAAATGACGGATTATATCCCGACCGACGAGGATCTCCAAAGGGCATTTGATATGCTCCCGAAGGTATAAACTGCATAAACATAGAAAGCAATAACATATATCAGATAAGACCGCAGGCTTAACATTGCGGTCTTATTTCTATAATTCAGTTATAAATATAAAAAACAATTGAAACTGAGTTCGGATATTGTTATAATTAGAATATATTAATGAAAGATTATAACAGAGGGCATGAAATATGGAAAAAGATTATAAATTTAAGGTGAATCTCAGCGGAATGATAGATATATTGTCAAATCATCTTTACAGCTCGCCGGATGTGTTTGTTCGTGAGCTTCTTCAAAACGGAACAGATGCAATAAGCGCAAGAATAAGCTCAGATGAAAATTTTAAAGAAACAGATGCGAAAATAGAAATAGAGGTTGAAAAGGGTAAAAAAATATTATTCCGGGATAACGGAACGGGTCTGACAGAGGACGAAATACACAGCTTTCTTTCCGTAATAGGTCAGTCCTCAAAATACGATATTGAAAATAAACACGCAAGCGGAGATTATATAGGCCGTTTTGGTATAGGCTTGCTTTCATGCTTTATGGCAACTGATTATATCTGCGTGCGCACCTGCTCATATAAGACACCCGATAAAACACTTGAATGGAAGGGTATGTCGGACGGTACATATACCATAACGGAGACAGACGAAAAAATATCGGTGGGTACGGAAATAATAATTCTTAATAACAAAAAGTCCGGTGGAGGAGAGGTTATCGATGATTATTATGATTCGGATAATATAGCTAACCTTGTGTATTACTACGGTCTGTTTTTGAAATATCCTGTCTATATACTTGACGGAGAGGAAAGAACAAGGCTTAA
>CANRDH010000189.1 GCA_947629295.1 uncultured Clostridia bacterium | reverse complement strand
GCCGAAGACTTTAAAAAACTTCTTGAGATCTTCGAGGAAAAATAAATAATCGTCAACTGCCGTATTCATGTATATCCGAATCTCGGCAATATGTAATTCTGACTGCTGATGCAAGTAATATACCGCCAAAGTATCTTGAAGCTTTCATCAGCAGAAATATTCAGAATTGCAATCAAAAATAACAGACTTCTTTCTTGTTGTCTGTATCTGTTTTTATTGTCGGGGCATATATTTTCCCCGAATTAAGTAATTACGAACGGACAGCGGAGAAACTCCGCTGTATGAAAGGAAATTGGAAGATGATTAGAGAAAATGTTTACCGCACAAAATACTGCGGAGAATTGAGAGAATCGGATATAGGAAATGAAGTCAGAGTCGCAGGTTGGGTGGAAAATATCCGTGACCACGGAGGCGTTATGTTCCTCGATATACGCGACCATTACGGAGTGGTTCAGGTTGTTGTACATGACGAGGCTATTCTCGCAAATATAAATAAGGAATGTACCGTTACGGTAAGAGGTAAGGTAACAAAACGTGATGAGGATACAATAAATCCCAAAATCGCAACAGGTACGGTTGAAATTCATTCGGAAAATATTACGGTCCTCGGAAAGGCTCCGACTGCCCTTCCCTTTGAAATACAAACCTCAACCGAGGTCAAGGAGGACGTCCGACTGAAATACCGCTTCCTGGATTTGCGTAACCGTAAGGTTCATAATAATATAGTTATGAGAGCAGAACTTATCTCTTTCCTGCGCTCAAAAATGGAGGAAATGGGCTTCCTTGAAATACAGACTCCGATACTGTCATGCTCTTCTCCGGAGGGTGCAAGGGATTATCTTATACCGAGCAGAAAACATAAGGGTATGTTCTATGCCCTCCCGCAGGCTCCGCAGATATTCAAGCAGCTTCTTATGGTGTCGGGCTTCGATAAATATTTCCAGATAGCTCCCTGCTTCCGTGATGAGGACGCAAGAGCCGACCGTTCACCGGGTGAGTTCTATCAGCTCGATTTTGAAATGGCTTTTGCAGAACAGGACGATGTGTTCGCAGTGGCAGAAGAAGTACTCTATGCCGCATTTACTAAATTCTCCGATAAAGAGGTATCTAAGCCTCCTTTCAGAAGAATACCCTTTGCTGAGGCTATGCTTACCTACGGTACGGATAAACCTGACCTCCGCAATCCTCTGCTTATAAAGGATATCAGCCCCATGTTTGAGGAAACGGATTTCGCTCCTTTCCGAAAGAAAACGGTACGCTCCGTTAATGTGCCGGGGGCTTCTGCTCAGTCAAAAAAATGGTTTAAAAATATGGAGGAATTTGCCCTTTCAATCGGTATGAAAGGTCTGGGATATGTCAAGGTTCGCGACGATATGACATTTGACGGCCCTATAGATAAGTTCCTCAAAGAGGGCGACAGAGAAAAGCTTATTGAAATAAACGGCTCAAAAGCAGGAGATGTAATATACTTTATCGCCGACAGTGCAGACGCAGCGCCTAAGCTTGCAGGACAAATCCGTACAGAGGTTGCAAAGCGTCTTGATCTTATTGACGAAAGCCGCTTTGAGCTTTGCTTTATAACCGATTTCCCCATGTATGAGCGTGACGAGTCAACAGGCGAGATTATATTTACACATAATCCTTTCTCTATGCCGCAGGGCGGTATGCAGGCACTTCTTGAAAAAGAGCCTACGGAAATTCTTGCTTATCAGTATGATATTGTATGCGACGGTGTTGAGCTAAGCTCGGGCGCAGTACGTAACCATGACCTTGATATAATGATAAAGGCATTTGAGATTGCCGGCTATGATGAGGAAACACTTAAAAGCAAATTCAAATCCCTGTATAATGCATTCAGGTTCGGTGCGCCGCCCCATGCAGGTATGGCACCCGGTCTTGACAGGATGCTTATGCTCCTTGCCGGAGAGGAAAATATCCGTGAGGTTATAGCTTTCCCGATGAACAGCAACGCTCAGGATCTTCTTCTCGGTTCTCCGACAGAGGTTACGGAGCAGCAGCTAAGAGAGGTTCATATAAAAATAAGATAATAATTTACTGACCATAAAAATCGCCTTTCCGCAAGGGAATAGGATAAGGAGGAAACAGGTGTGGTAACAAAGGAAGAAATAATGAAAATAGCAATACTTTCCAAACTGTTTGTTGCCGATGATGAAATTGATAGGCTGACAAAGGATATGGGAGAAATTATATCGTTTGCAGATACAATCAATAATGCGGCAGACGAGGGCAGTGATTTCGATAATATAAATAATCTTTCAAATGTTCTGCGTGAGGATGAAGTTGTTCCCTCCCTTGACAGAGAGAAAATTCTCCGGAATGCAAAGGACAGCGACAGCGGCTGTTTCCTTGTCAAGAATATTATGAAATGATCGGCGGTGGAGAGAATGAGTAAAAGTAAAATTGCCGGACTGCATGAGGCTCTTGTAAACAAGGATCTTTCATGCACGGAGCTTACGGAGAAATATATCAAAGCGATTGAGAGCGATAACGGCGCTCTCAATGCTTATGTAACGGTTACTGCCGATACGGCGCTTAAAACTGCCGCAGAGGTGGATAAAAAAATTGCAGACGGCAAAGAAATAGGTCTGCTTGAGGGAATTCCCATGACTCTCAAGGATAATATTTCCACTGAGGGAATACGCACGACCTGCTGTTCAAAAATTCTTGAGGATTATACCCCAATATATAATGCGACGGTATGGGATATACTCAAAAGCAATAATGCGGTCCTGCTCGGAAAAACAAACATGGACGAATTTGCAATGGGTTCCTCCTGTGAGACCTCGTATTTCGGGGGAGCAAAAAATCCTCATAACATAAATCATGTTGCAGGCGGAAGCTCGGGAGGAGTTGCCTCGGCTGTCGGAGGCAATATTGCAGTCTACGGTCTCGGCTCCGATACGGGAGGCTCGATCAGACAGCCTGCAAGCTTCTGCGGAATTGTCGGACTTAAGCCTACATACGG
>CANRDH010000188.1 GCA_947629295.1 uncultured Clostridia bacterium | reverse complement strand
TATATAAAGCTTGACTTCTTGATAAAACTGTCAACGGAAAGCGGTGAGAAAAATCTTGCCGTTCCGCTTGTCGGAAGAACATGATTAGGTCCTGCAAAATAATCTCCGAGCGGTTCGGGTGAATAATTGCCTAAAAATACCGAACCTGCATTATCAAGCTTCCCTACATATTCCATCGGATTTTCACAGCATACCTCAAGATGCTCCGGTGCAAGACTGTTAGCCGTTTCTACCGCCTTATCCATGTCATCGCATATAATTATCGCACCGTAATTCGTGAGCGACTCATCAATAATATCTTTCCTTGAAAGCGTTTCTATCTGCCTTTCAAGCTCCCCGACCGTTTCTTCTGCAATCCTCTGTGAGGTCGTTACAAGAATGGCGGATGCAAGCCTGTCATGCTCTGCCTGTGACATAAGGTCTGCCGCAAGAAATTTCGGATTTGCACTGTCGTCCGCAAGCACCAGTATTTCACTCGGTCCTGCTATCATATCTATGTCAACCGTTCCGTATACAAGCTTTTTCGCCGTTGCTACAAAGATATTTCCCGGTCCTACTATCTTGTCAACCTTCGGAACACTTTCCGTACCGTATGCAAGGGCAGCAACAGCCTGTGCTCCGCCCATAAGGAATACCCTGTCAACTCCTGCAACATATGCGGCAGCCATAATATTGGGATTCGGCCTTCCGTCCTTCATAGGAGGCGTTACCATGATAAGCTCACCCACTCCGGCAATCTTAGCCGGTATCGCATTCATAAGCACCGATGACGGATAAGCAGCCGTGCCTCCCGGAACATAAAGACCTACCCTTGCAAGTCCTCTTACCCTCTGTCCCATTATGACGCCGTTATCCTTTGTCGTAAGCCAGCTTTGCTGAAGCTGACGTGCGTGGAAATCCCTTATATTCGCCGCGGCTCTTTCAAGAATACCAATAAACTCAGAATCGCACTCTGAAACGGATTTTTCAATTTCCTCCCTGCTTACCTCAAAAAATTCGGGAGCCTTTCCGTCAAATTTTATTGTATATTCACGGACAGCCTTATCGCCGTTTTTGCGTACATTGTCTATAATACCGGAAACCACGGCAGTAACGTCTCTGTCGGTTTCGGTACTTCTTTCCCGAACCTTTTTAAAATATTCGTACTCAGCTTTGCCGTCTGCTTTTACTGTTTTTATCATTTCATTTTCTTCCTTTCGGTCTCCATTTTCTGAGCAAGCTCCTCAATCTCCGCCTTGCGAAGCTTAAGGCCTGCCGTATTTGCTATAAGCCTTGCCGAGATCGGCGCAACATTATCTTCAATAATTTCAAGACCGTTTTCTCTGAGCGTTGAGCCTGTTTCCACTATGTCTACGATCGCGTCCGAAAGTCCCAAAAGCGGTGCAAGCTCAACAGAACCCTCGATCTTTATTATGCGTATATCCATACCCTTGCCCTCGAAAAAGCTCCTTGTCACATTAGGGTATTTTGTCGCTATTGTCTTTGCCTCATAACCTGAAAAGAAATCCGTTCCCGCCTTGCCTGCAAGTGCAAATCGGCATTTCCCGAAGCCGAGGTCAAGTATTTCATAAAAGCTTCTGCCGTTCTCCATTATTGTATCCTTGCCGACAACACCAAGGTCGCATACTCCGTTTTCAACGTATGTAATAACATCAGCCGCCTTAGCGAGAACGACCTCTATATTTGCTCCCCCTATCGGAAGAATAAGTCTTCTGCCCTTTTCTCTGACAGCCGTACAGTCAAAGCCTGCCGACTCAAGCAGTCCTATTGTATCCTTTTCAAGCCTGCCCTTTGTAAGTGCAATTCTTAACGGTTTCATATACTCATACTCCTGTGTTTATTGTTTTGATCTCATCGCCCACTATCGCAAGCTTCTTTATTCCCTTATATCTTGCATATTCAAGTGCCTGATCCTCGGTTTCAAATACGCTGTTTTCCCCAAGAATATTCGCCTCAGACAAGGCCATTGTATATTTTATCGCTTCTATTTCATAACCCTTAACGCTATGTACAAGAATTGCGGGTATCTGCTTCTTAGGTATATTTCCTCTTTCAAGCATTACTCTTGCAAGTGCATCAACATTAATACCGAATCCGACAGCAGGTGCCGGAAGTCCGAATCTGTCAAGGAGCTTATCATATCTTCCTCCTATAAGTACGGGTTCTCCCGATCCCATAACATAGCCGCTGAATACTATATCACTGTAATAATCATTCCTCTGAACAAGTCCGAGGTCGATTATAAGTCTTTCGCCAAGACCGAGCTTTGACAGGTCGTTATATATCTCGCGGACATATTCGAGTGTTTTTAATGCCACCTCATCATCACAGAGTTTATATGCTTCGTCAAGTACCTCTACTCCTCCGAACAACCCCGGCAGTTTTCGTATAACATCGACCGCCTGAGTATGCTCAAGCTTATCAAGCACAGAATTAAGTGCTGAGTAATTTTTTGATTCTATAAGCGTTCTTATTTCTTCCCGTTCCTCATCACTTACGGGAAGATTTTTCGCAACAGCCTTAAAGAATGCCGCATTACCGAGTTCAATTCTGAAATCGGGAACGCATTTTGAAAGAGCCTCTATTGCAGTCGTTATCGTTTCAAGGTCGGCCCTTTTTCCCTTTGCACCGATAAGCTCGATACCCGTCTGCATAACCTCGTTGCTTCTGCCCGTAAGTCCCGGATTATAGCGATATACCCGCTGATTATAATACAGCCTTATCGGATGTCGTTCATTCATAAGTCGGGTTGTTACCATTCTTGCTATCGGTAGTGTGGAGTCGGGCCGCATAACCATAAGTCTGCCCTTGGAATCGCTCATTTTGAACATACTTTCCATTGGTATTCCCGAAATTTCCTCTGAAAACAAATCATAAAATTCTATACCCGGCGTCAGAACCTCATGGAAACCTCTGTGCGAAAAAACACTTCCGAGAATGGAAGAAACCGTCCTGTTTGCAAGACATTCCTCAAACAGAAGATCCTTTGTACCTTCGGG
>CANRDH010000187.1 GCA_947629295.1 uncultured Clostridia bacterium | reverse complement strand
AGATGTATTATACAAAAACAAACAGAATTAATTTAGCAAGTTTAACAAAAAAATTGCCAAAAATTTGATATTTGATATTGACAAACCAAACTTATGTGTTATAATTAACTCAACAGATAAAAAGTCTGTGAATTAAATTTTTTGAGGAGAGATTAATATGGCAACAATAGAATTACATGATGTAGAAGTACAGGAATTCCTCGCAGAGATTGACAAGTGTGAAGGAGACGTATTCCTCGTAACAGATGAGGGCGACCGTCTTAATCTTAAGAGTAAGCTTTGCCAGCTTATCGGTCTCACAAAGCTTATCGAAGGCGGTAAAATTTCCAATGCTCATATCGAGTGCCAGAAGCCGGAGGATGAATCTAAGCTTTTCAGATTCAATATCTTTGGTAAGAAAACAGAGGAATAATTTTTTATCGTAAACAGAGGTAATACTGACAGAGGACGCTCTCATCGGGAGAACGTCCTCTGTTTTCTGTTTATTCTGTTTTTGAGTTGAATCTAATTATTTATGAATGTATTGCATATGTCCTTCAAACAGCATTTATCACATTTCGGCTTTCTTGCATCACACACCGCCCTGCCGTGCAGTACAAGTCTGTGACAGAAATCGTTGGATTTTTCCGGCGGTAAAAGTTTACGAAGTATCTTTTCGATTTTTGCCGCATCTTTTATGTTATGGAAGCCGAGCCTTGCAGTAATTCTTATACAGTGGGTATCAACAACAACGGCAGGTTTACCGTAGATATCTCCGACAACAAGATTTGCAGTTTTCCTGCCTATACCCGGAAGCTTTATAAGCTCGTCAATGCTATCCGGAACAACGCCGTTGTACACATCGCAGAGCATTTTTGCCATAGCCGCAATATCCTTAGCCTTTGTTTTATACAAGCCGCAGGATTTTATATATACCTCAATTTCCTCCGGCTCAGCCGCCGCAAATGCTTCGGCATCGGGAAATCTTTCAAACAAGGCAGGAGTTACCATATTGACTCTTTTATCCGTACATTGCGCTGCAAGCCGGGTTGCTATAAGAAGCTGCAGCGGGTCGGTATATGTAAGCGAACATACCGCATCGGGATATTCCTTTTCAAGTAATTCTACAGCCCTAACGGCTTTTTCCTTATCAGTCATAAACACCACCCCTATGCCGTAAAATACGGAAACAGTGCTGTCAATATATACGATATACGGATATATTGACAGCTTTTACAATCAGTCCTTATTCTTTGTATCTATTTCCTCTTTTATCATTTTGATAAAATCATCAAGGGACATTGCACCGAGATTTACATTCTTTCTTGAGCGAACGGAAACAGTGCCGTCCTCAGCCTCCTTATTGCCTATTACAAGCATATAAGGAATTTTTTCAAGCTGTGCCTCTCTTATCTTATAGCCAATCTTCTCACTCCTGATATCGGCGCTTACTCTTATTCCCTGTGCATTAAGTTTGGCAACAATCTCATTAGCCTGCTCTGCAAGATTTTCACTCAGCGGCATAACGCGAACCTGCTCAGGGCTGAGCCATACCGGCAGAGCACCGGCAAAATGCTCAAGCATATATGCAAGTGTTCTTTCATAACAGCCGAGTGATGTTCTGTGTATGATATACGGAAGCTTTTTCTGACCGTCACTGTCAACATAATACATACCGAATTTTTCCGCAAGAAGCATATCAATCTGTATCGTAACGATGGTGTCCTCCTTGCCGAATACATTTTTATACTGTATATCAAGCTTAGGACCGTAGAAAGCGGCTTCATCAAAGCCTATCTCATAATCAAGACCGATATTGTCAAGTATTTTTTTCATGGCAGCCTGTGCTGCTTCCCACTGCTCCGGAGTTCCCTCATATTTATTGTCGGGATTTTCAGGATTCCACATAGAGAAGCGGAACGTACAGTCCTCAAGAAGTCCAACCGTATCAAGACAGTATTTTGCAAGCTCAAGGCAGCCCTTGAATTCCTCCTCAAGCTGATCCGGACGAAGAATATAATGACCCTCTGAAATCGTAAACTGACGGACACGAATAAGTCCGTGCATTTCTCCCGATGCCTCATTTCTGAAAAGAGTCGACGTTTCCGTAAGCCTCATGGGAAGATCACGGTATGAACGCTGCTTGTTAAGATATACCTGATACTGGAACGGACAGGTCATGGGACGCAAAGCAAAACATTCCTTTGTTTCGTCATACGGATCTCCGAGTACAAACATACCGTCAAGATAATGATCCCAATGTCCCGATATCTTATAAAGCTCGCGCTTTGCAAAGAAGGGAGTTTTCGTAAGCAGACAGCCCTTCGACTGCTCAACATCCTCAACCCATCTCTGAAGAAGCTGAATTACCCTTGCACCCTTGGGAAGGAGTATCGGCAGACCCTGTCCGACATAGTCAACGGTCGTAAAATATTCAAGCTCACGTCCGATTTTGTTATGGTCACGCAGCTTCGCTTCCTCAAGCTTCTGCAAATGCTCCTCAAGCTGTGATGCCTTCGGGAACGATACACCGTAAACACGGCAAAGCTGGGCATTTTTGCTGTCACCCCTCCAATATGCACCCGTGCAGGCAGTGAGCCTGATTGCCTTGACAGGGGATACACTCATAAGATGAGGACCGGCACAAAGGTCGGTAAATTCTCCCTGCTTATAAAAGCTTATCGGCTCACCTTTATCCGTATGCTCCCTGCAAAGTTCAACCTTATACGGCTCATCCATGCCCTCAAGCAAACTGAGGGCTTCATCCGGCGGCAAAAGGAATTTCTCAACCTCAAAGCCTTCTTTGACGATTTTTTTCATTTCAGCCGTAATTTTTTCAAGATCCTCGGGCGAGAATGGTTTTTCTACATCAAAATCATAATAAAATCCGTTCTCTATAGCAGGACCGATTGCGAATTTAGCGGACGGGAACAAACGCTTTACGGCCTGTGCAAGAATATGTGATGTAGTATGCCAGAATGCCTTCTTTCCCTCATTATTTTCAAAGGTGAGTATTTCAAGAGTACA
>CANRDH010000186.1 GCA_947629295.1 uncultured Clostridia bacterium | reverse complement strand
TCTGTATCGCATAGGCATTTATCGGCATATTTAATCTTGTATCTTTTTTCAGTTCACCCTCAACAATATTGAGAAATTTCACGCTTTCAAAGAGCTTTTCGGTTTTCTCGCCGGGTCTCAATATTTCATTATAGGCATATATTATTGTGCTCCATTCACCATCCGATGTATTTTCAATTTCTGTCCAATCGCTATTGGGTGTATAGCTGAACAAATTCTGTACCTTGGGTGAGTCAATCTCCTCTGTACCGTCCGCACCTGTACTTACCGTACTTACATTTGCCCTCGGTATTTTCACCTCAAGATAGACATAAATATCTGTTTCCCCTGTATTTGTAACCTCCGGGTCCTTCTCTATTTCCTTTCCGGGATAAACCGTTCTGTCTTCATCCTTAAGCTTTTGCCATTCTGTTTCTTTTAACTCTATATCTGCGTTCCCGAATGTAAAGCTATTGATTTCACGGTTAGTCTGCTTAAGCAGATAAGCAAGTGTTGAACCTATAAACACGGAAAACACGAGTGCAGACACAACAGATAAAGTCCCGATAATTTTTTTATTTTTCATTTTGAAATCCCTCCCTTATTTATCCAATCAATGCTCATAAAATCAACTTGTATTGCTACAGGTTTCCCGATACAATCCTTCTTTTTAACAATCCCCTGAAAAGCGTCAATATCCTTAAGACGTCTTTTGGTATACAGCTTGATACAAATTCCCGCTGTAAGAATAACAACGAATAACGCACATAAAATTATAAATAACAAATCATAATTTCCCATATTTACCTCCCGCAGCTTCTCTGAGTCTGATTATTTGTTTTTTTCTTTTCTTATACCATTTCAAAACCGATACATCAGATAAAACAGAAGCAGTAAATCCACCCAACAAAGCAATATCCGCGATCCCCGCCGCAGCACAGACAGCAAGCATGGAGTTATCATCTCTCTTTAAATTTTTTTCTTCGGCAACAGGCGGAGCTTCGTTATTATTTATTACAGTTCTTTCCGATTCAAAGGAGTAGCCGCAATTACGACATACCTCAGTGGTAATTTTTACATTATCCTTAATTTCGGTTTTTTCCTCAAACGAGTGGGGCTGTATTACTCCAAACTCTTCTGTATAGCTGTCATTACATTCGGAGCATACATATTTTTTCACACCAACACCCGTACAATCCGGAAGCTTTACAGTCGTTTCCTTATACTTATGACCTGTTTTTTCTACAGATTCCGTATAGGATATTCCGCATACGGTGCAGGTATATTTAATTTCCCCGTTTTTCTCACAGGCAGGCTGTACGGTGACAGACGAGCTGTATTGATGCTCCGCCAAATCCCCGTATTCTTCGGAGTATTCATAGCCGCACCGTTTACACTTATATGTTTTTACTCCCCTTGAGGTACAATTCGGCAAGATATCTTCCACATCATAATCATGTCCGAGCGGAGGGATTATCTCCGTTTCCTCATGGGGATATGCGGGGTCAAGCATACATATCCGGTGCCTACGCCCCGGCTGTACACAGTCAGGCTCACTGTCTGTGATCCATTCTCCCCATACACAATCGTTCTCAGCATTAACCTGTAATGAAACTGAAAACGGAAAAAAACATAAAACCGAAAAAATGCTTGTTATAAGCAACAAATAAAAATATCGTTTCATATCAGTTTGATGCTCCCTTTTTAAACATTTTACTAACAATATTCTTATATGCTCTTCCCACAGGAAGCTTTGTATTATTCTTCAGAATCACACTGTTATAAAAAGCTTTTGCAATATAATTTTCAGATACAAGATAAGATCTGTGTATTCTTACAAAATTTCGCTGTGAGAGTTGTTCCTCAAGCCTAGAGAGTGTAGAATAAAATTCAAAGCTTCCCTCAGAATAGTAAACAACTATTATTCTTCCTCTCACTTCAAAATAATATATATCCCTCAGTCTTATTGAAAGTGTTTCTCCGTAACTGCTGAACAGAATACAATCCTCATTTTTTTCAAGAACAGTTTTTACTGCATTACGGAGTATTATAGCGAATTTTTCTTCTGAGCAATCATTTTTAATTATGTAATGGTACGCATGAACATCAAAGGCAGGCTGCCAATAATTCTCCGATCGTGTTAAAAAAATAATTTCACCGTCAAAGCCTTTGACTCTCAGCTGATTCGCAACCTCAACACCGCTAATATCGGGCATAAAAATGTCAAGAAACAGAATATCGGGTATATTTTCTTTAGAATCAAACTCAAAAAGCATTTGTTTACCGCTGGTATATCTCTGTATATTTATGTTGGTAAAATCATTTTTCAGTATATTCGTTATTTTATCACAATACTTATTTATTTCCGTCTCATTATCATCACAAACAGCTATTATCACAGCTTCATTCCCCCTAACCTTAACTATTATAATAGGTATTTGTATGAAGGTCAAACAGTAAATTTTTCTACTTTATATCCCATAATCTATATAATTCCTTTCAGATTGTTAACACATTAATATATAGACTATTTTACAGAATAATTATATCCTAAAAAAACGAAACAGACCCTATGATTGTCATAAACTACAAGTTAATTCGTCATAAACAGCAGCAATTCCATATACACATCAATTTAATGTATTTAATTAAATTATTTGTATTATAATAATAAAAAACTCACCCCAAAAAGTTTGGAGTGAGATAGTATTATAAACCGCAGCTTTATGGTTTTTCCTGTTCGTTGTAAATAATAAAAAAATCCTTTCAAAGCTTCCCTCAATATGCATAAAATTTTTTCTGTTATTATAAGATCCGCCGTCAGGACAATCCCGGCGGCGGTATTTGTTTTATCTTTTTTCTAAAAAGATTTAAAATTATTTTTCTGTCTTTTTGCGGCGTTTAAATATTGTAATTGCTGCACCCGATACCATAGCCGCAAATGCTGCAAGCACGAACATTATTCCGTTGTCGCCTGTTTGCGGCACATCGGTATTTGTGTTGGTATTATTATCTGTTTGAGTATTGTCTGT
>CANRDH010000185.1 GCA_947629295.1 uncultured Clostridia bacterium | reverse complement strand
ACTCAAAGCTCAAGTCAAACGGGTAAATTTTTAGTCAGCAGTAATCAAGAGTTTATCATGACACAGGAAACAGCAGACCATATTCCGCAACAGTTATATCAGAAAAAAGTCATTTTAGCATATTTTTAAAACAAGAGGTCAATTTTTTATTTCTTTACAAACTTTATATTGTGTTCTTTTGCATATTGTTCCGCATATGAGCCACTTTTACCGCACATCTCAACAAGATTTGTACAATTTTGAAAGGTATTTTTATCTATACCGTAAACCTCGTGACCGTTCCGGTCTTTGGTTTTTTCAACAATGCTTTCGGGAATAGTTACACTTTTAAGATTAGTACAGTTGCTAAACGCAAGATACTTAATATACTTTACACCATCGGGAATAGTTATACTTTCAAGATTAGTACAGTTCCTAAAGGCATTAGGCTCAATATACCTTACACTATCAGGAATAGTTATTTCTTTAAGTGACTCACATCCCGAAAACATATATTCAGGAATAAGGCTGATATTATTCAAAAAATTTACAGTTGTCAGTTTATCACAATCATTAAACATACTCTTACAGTCTTCATTGAAGTCACACATAATATTTACACTTGTCAAATTACTGCAATCACTGCATATAGAGCTTTCAAAAGTTGTAACATTTTTCGGTATAGTTAATTCCATAATTCCGGATTTAGAAAACGCTGATTTTCCAATACTCTTAACACTGTTTGGAATGGTTAAGTTTGTAAGGGAAATACAACCGTAAAATGCACAGCTGCCAATATCCTTAACATTTTCAGGAATTGTTATGTTTTCAAGATAGCTGCAATCACGGAATGCATCATCTCCTATACTTGTTATACCTTTCGGCAAAGTCACACTTGTAAGTACATTACAGCCATAAAATAAACCATCACTGCTAAAAGAATGAAAACTATTATCTTCATTCACCCATTCAATGTTTTTTACACTGTCAGGAAAAGTTATAGTTTCAAGAGATTTACAGCCGCTAAAAGCTCTTCTTCCTATATTTGTAACACTATCGGGAATACTGACATTCTTCAAACTTGTACACTGTTCAAATACCCCATGAAAAGGAGTGCCGAAGCTTAAACCGTTAATTGACTCTCCGATACTTGTAACACTGTCAGGAATAATTATATCTGTAATTTTGTCACAATCATAAAATGCACCGGCTTCTATTCTTGTTACAGTTTTTCCCTCAATTGTCTCAGGTATTGATACTTGTGTTTCAGAGCCATTGTATTTTTTTATTATCACACCATCCCTGTCGGAAATATATTCAAAGTCACTTTCGGGTGCATACGATCCTTCAATGTTATCAATACTTTCAACACTCTCTGTACTTTCAGTACTCTCCACGCTTTCAATGCTTTCAACACTTTCAGTACTCTCCACACTTTCAACGCTTGCGACACTTTCAACACTCTCTGAGCTTTCAAGGCTCTCCTCACTGCTTTTTACACTTTCCTCCGTAATAGTGCTGTAGTCCGGCTGTGGCATACTGCTTTCGGGCTGTAAAACCGTAGACTGAATCGAACCACTGTTTGAGCAAGCTGTAAAAGCAGACGTTCCCATAACTGCCGCAAGAGCTATCAATATAAATTTTTTTACCAATTTCTTATTTACACTCTTCATTTTATTTCTCCTCACATAATTTATCATTTATTTTGGGTGCAGTTTCTGCAATATGTTAATGCCATAATAAAATCCTCTGTGCTTTTTTCATAATCTTTTAAAAATAATTTCTTCAGAATAATCTCCGCATTTTATGCGTCCGATTATTGAAACTTCGTTATTTTCTTTTTGCTGACCGAGTTCCAGTGTAACTGTCTTTGGTTCATCTCCATGACTTTTGCCAAAATTTATTTTAAACCAGTATTTACCCACATTTCTTTTTACAAAATAGTCGGCAGGTACTGACGAATAAAAACGTGTGGTATCGCCGAATTTATCAAGGTGTTTAAATTGCGGAGATATGCCGAGGGTAACGAGTATTTTATCCCCGTTTCGGGCAATAGACACATTGTAAATATTTCTCATTTCGCCGGATATGCTATAATAATTTCCAAGAGCGTACTTCGTGTAATCAGCAGGCTCTTGACTGTTTTCAGATTCGGCAGAACTTGACTCAGATGAACTTTGTGCAGAATTTGGTTCAGATTCAGCCGAACTTGTTTCAGATATAATGTTATCAATACTTTCAGTACTCTCCACGCTTTCAACGCTTTCAACACTTTCAGTACTCTCCACACTTTCAACACTTGCAACACTTTCAGTACTCTCCACACTTTCAACACTTGCAACACTTTCAACACTCTCTGAGCTTTCAAGGCTCTCCTCACTGCTTTCTACACTTTCCTCCGTAATAGTGCTGTAGTCCGGCTGTGACATACTACTTACAAGCTGTAAAACCGTTGACTGAACAGAACCGCTGTTTGAGCAAGCTGTAAAAGCAGACGTTCCCATAACTGCCGCAAGAGCTACCAATATAAGTGTTTTTGCCGATTTCTTATTTACATTTTTCATTTTATTTTCTCCTCTTTTATATATAATTTATTACGGATAAGATTTTTTGTTCATCTCTGTTGCAGAAATAGTTGTGTGCAGCATATTTTAGTATGTTACTTCTTTTAAATCTACATATATATACTCATATTTCTCTCCGGATTCGTTTTTGTCAGTTCCAACCGTGCATACAAGTCTGTATTTCAGCACCATATCTTCATTTACATTTATCCTACCTGTTCTTGCTTCAACCTTTTCGTTATCATCACTCGCAACCGGAATAAATTTGAACTCATGTTCTCCGGCTGTCAGGTTCAGATCAAAGGTTTCGGCCGCTGCATACCATTCCTCAGGCGAACCTCTATAGCCAAAATTTTGAAATGAGTTATTAATGGTTTTTACATACTCATTGTCAACATAAACTTCTACATTATTACTTATCACATCAAGAAAATCATATGTATACTCGGCAGTCATAATCAGTCTGACTGTATAAGTTGCTTCATTCGTTCCGGTAAACGAATAT
>CANRDH010000184.1 GCA_947629295.1 uncultured Clostridia bacterium | reverse complement strand
ACAGACAATACTCAAACAGATAATAATACCAACACAAATACCGATGTGCCGCAAACAGGCGACAACGGAATAATGTTTGTGCTTGCAGCATTTGCGGCTATGGTATCGGGTGCGGCAATTACAATATTTAAACGCCGCAAAAAGACAGAAAAATAATTGATATCCCATAAGGTGAAATTACCGCCATTCCGAAAAAAATAAACAGACCCCCGCCAAAGTCCGTAAACTCTGACGGGGGAATTTTATGTTCAATAGACCCTTCACCTCGTTATGGGTCTATGATAGCGTATACAAAACAAAAAAAGGAATATTGAGGAGAAAAAATTTGTTCGTTGCGTAATTGAAATATATATTTGTATATTTGTCGAAATATGATATAATACAATTGCTGTCGACTCTTTCCGGCAGGAAGGAGGTATGCCGATTGGATCCATTAACTTCTTTGATTATCTCGATCGCAGCAAGTGTAATTGCCTACTACATTTGCAAATGGCTGGACGAAGATAAATAGACAGCAACAGCATAACGGATGCTCACCGTAACAAAGAGAAGAATCCCCTGCAAGCCGTAATCTTGCAGGGGATTCGTTTGTCCGATTGGACATTAACTTCTTTTGCCTAAGGCAATTATAGCATATGCAAAACGAAAAAGCAATATTCATGAGAAAAAATTGTTCGTTGCGCAATTGAAATATACAAATAATTATGCTCAAGCTTAATGGTATCATTGAAATGGGCGAGTAATATGTTCGGTTAAAACTATGGCTTCTACAATTAAAAAACAAATACACTACAACACAGCCGCGTGTATCTTTGACATAATACACAAGATTTATGCGAAAGTTAAATATAATTTATGTAAATTTCTAAGAAATTTAGTAGCAAAATACACAAAAAATCGGACAAAATTTCTACTAAAATTAACAAAGAAATTGCTTGAAATTGGATTGTGACTGTGTTATGATATATAGGCAAGACTGCAACAGATATGCGATGAAGCGGGAGGTTGCGGCAGGTATTGCCGGTTTTTCCGCAGAGTATGTCCGATTTTAAACCGGGCGAAACGAATATTAAGCCAAGTTACGGCAAAACTCTCCTATGAAATGTGTAGAATAAATAGGATAGGGGTGTCGTGCGGCTTATTGATGTTTTGTTTTTTCAGACCTCACCCGGATTATGCATTGGCAGAAATCCGGTTTTTAAATGGAAACAGGCGAAACACCCGGTGGGGTGTGAGGAAATGAAAACGCCCGCCAACTAATTTTTTGAGGAGGCGATTATTGTGGCAGTCAAGGAAAAAATTAGGATAAGAATCAAGGGTTATGATCATCAGCTCGTGGATCAGTCCGCAGAGAAGATCGTTGCAACGGCAAAGCGTACAGGTGCAAGAGTTTCGGGTCCCGTACCGCTCCCGACCGAGAAGCAGGTCGTAACAATTCTCCGTGCTGTACATAAGTACAAGGACAGCCGTGAGCAGTTTGAAACTCGTACCCATAAGAGACTTATCGACATTCTCAGACCTTCAAACAAAACAGTTGAAGCTCTGCAGAGTCTTGAGCTCCCTGCCGGTGTTGAAATAGAGATAAAGCTCTGATTCAACCTACAAGCAGTTGGGGTCATGTCGGCAAAGCCGACCAATAACCTATCAAGGAGGAAAAACAAATGCAAAAAGCAATCATCGGCAAGAAGATCGGTATGACACAGATCTTCGATGAAAAGGGCAATGTTGTCCCTGTGACCGTTGTTGAAGCAGGTCCCTGTGTAGTGGCTCAGATCAAGACGGTTGAAAACGACGGCTATGAGGCTGTACAGCTCGGCTACGGCGATATCAAGCTGAAGATTCAGAACGGCTCGGGCAAGGGTAAAAGAGTTCGCAGCGAAAAGTTTAAGAACGAACCTGTGAACATCACAAAGCCCCTTCTCGGACACTTCAAGAAGAATGACATCGCTCCCAAGAGCACACTTCGTGAGTTCAGAGTTGCCGATATCTCCGCATACAGCATCGGCGGTATCGTAAAGGCAGACACTTTTGCCGAGGGCGACAAAATCGACGTTACAGGCAAAAGCAAGGGTAAAGGCTATGCCGGCGTTATAAAACGTTGGAATTTCCACCGCCTCAAGGAATCTCACGGTTCGGGTCCTGTTGCCCGTCACGGCGGTTCAATGGGTGCCTGCTCGACTCCTTCAAGAGTATGGAAGGGCAAGAAGATGGCAGGTCATCTCGGCGCAGAAAAGGTAACAGTACAGAATCTCACAGTCGTAAAGGTTGACGCTGAGAATAATCTTATCGCAATAAAGGGCGCAATTCCCGGTCCTAACGGCGGTATCGTGGCTATTCGTGACAGCGTTAAGGCGTAAGGGAAGGAGGAATAACAATGCCTAATATAGAAGTTCTCGATACGACAGGCAAGAAGGTTGGCGAGGTTGAGCTTTCCGATGCCGTGTTCGGAATAGAACCAAATACGGTTGTTATGCACCAGCTCGTAGTAAACTACCTGGCTAACAAGCGTCAGGGCACACAGTCGGCTCTCACCCGTGCAGAGGTAAGAGGCGGCGGAAGAAAGCCCTGGAGACAAAAGGGCACAGGCCATGCAAGACAGGGCTCAACAAGAGCTCCGCAGTGGACACACGGCGGTATAGTATTTGCTCCGAAGCCCAGAAGCTACAGATTTACCGTGAATAAGAAGGTAAGAAGACTCGGTATGAAGTCTGCTTTCTCAATAAAACTCAAGGACAATCAGCTTATAGTTCTTGATCAGCTTACGGTTGAAAATTACAGCACTAAGACAGTTGCAGCGGCACTTAAGGCAATCGGCGCAGACAAAAAGGCGCTTATAGTTCTTGACAGTGTTGATACAAAGGTAATCAACTCCGCAAGAAATATCCCCGGCGTAAAGACCGCGCAGGTAAATACGCTTAATGTATATGATATACTTAATGCCGATAAGCTTGTAATTGTCAAGAATGCTATCGGCAAAATCGAGGAGGTATACGCATGACAGCTCGTGACATCATAATAAAGCCGGTCATCACAGAAAAGAGCATGACAGGCGT
>CANRDH010000183.1 GCA_947629295.1 uncultured Clostridia bacterium | reverse complement strand
AACCTCATTTGCGGCGGACATTGTATATATTATAATGAAACCGTTGGAATGGATTTTCCTTGCCATTTTATATATGTCTGATGCTGACCCCGAAAGAAGAATTGCAGTACAGTACCTTCCGGAAAAGGACAGGGAAAGTCTGCTTTACGCTATTGACTCGGGAGTGAGGGTAAAATGAAATTAAAAACTACGACTGAGATTCTATAATGGATACGCTGTTTCGACGCTGTTTCGACAGAATTTATAATTGACAAACCGAACTATTTACGTTATAATTAACTTAAAGATAATATCGGGAATGAATGTCTCCCGTGGTACTAAGTACCAAAACCGCTTTTAAGCTGATGACTTCTGTATTATGTGATACAGGGGTTGTCGGCTTTTTTATTATCAAAGGAGGAAAAAATATGTTATTAAGTGTGGCGTGTATAATTTTAGTAGGATTATTTTCAGGTTGGGTGTGTAAAAAGATAAAATTTCCGAGTCTTTTCGGAATGATAATAGGAGGTATAATAATCGGACCTTATGCCTTAGGTCTGATAGACGAAAGCATACTGGGGATATCGGCGGATATACGAAAAATTGCCCTTGTAATAATACTGATAAGGGCAGGACTTAAGCTTAAGCTCTCGGATTTAAAAAAGGTAGGCAGACCGGCGATACTGATGTGTTTTTTACCTGCCTGCTTTGAGGTTATAGGAATGGTACTGCTTGCTCCGCCTGTTCTGGGAATATCACTGCTTGATGCGGCGATAATGGGAGCCGTCGTCGGGGCAGTATCTCCGGCTGTTGTAGTTCCGAGGATGATAAAGCTTATAGATGAGGGATACGGGACAGATAAGGGAATACCGCAGATGATACTTGCCGGAGCATCCGTTGATGATGTATTTGTTATAGTTTTATTTACAACATTTACGGGTCTTGCACAGGGCGGCAGTGTCTCAGTTATGAGCTTTGTCAATATACCTGTTTCAATTATTACAGGTGCGGCGGTAGGATTTACAGTTGGAATAGTTTTATCACTTATGTTCCGTAAGCTTAAGAGTGAAGATACAGTAAAGGCAATAATTGTACTTGCATTGTGCATTTCGCTATGCGTATTGGAGGATAAATTTTCGTATATCGTACCGTTTGCCGCACTTATCGGTGTAATGGCAATGGGTGTTAGCATAAAAAGAGGGGATTCCGATACAGCGGTAAGATTATCGGAAAAATTCGATAAAATGTGGGTAATAGCGGAAATATTTCTTTTTGTATTGGTCGGAGCTTCCGTTAAAATAAGCAGTGTAAGAGATGCAGGCTTGAATGTAATAATTCTTTTGCTTGGCGTTTTGGTTTTCAGAATGTTTGGTGTATTTGTATGCGTATTGGGTACAAAGCTCAGCATGAAGGAAAGGCTTTTCTGCATGATAGCCTATACCCCGAAGGCAACCGTTCAGGCGGCAATCGGAGGACTTCCGCTTGCAATGGGACTTCCGTGCGGCGAGATTGTGCTGACGGTTTCAGTCATGGCAATATTACTTACAGCACCTCTCGGAGCCTTCGGTATTGACCTGACATACAAAAGATTTCTGACTGATGTTAAAAGTAAATAATTCTATGCCTGTCATATCGTATTGGATGTTGACAGGCATTATTTTTTGGGGAATATGTCTGAATTACAGCAGTAACTGTTTATGATAAACGGCGTATTATATTAAAGGGGTAATTCTGATGTTAAGGGGGGATGTCGATTGAAAAGGGAGGATAATAAGCAGAAAAATAATACTGAAAAATATACTGTTATCCTGCTTGGTTCTATTTTATTTATGTTATGTGTGATGACAATAATAATGATTATATCTATGGTATGCCGCTGTACGGATCTGATATCGGTACAAGATCAGGGCTATAATGGCGGCGGTGTGGGTATGCTGATAGATCCAAATGCTGTGGATTCGAGTGACGTTCAGAGCAGTGATGAGGAACAGGGGGTTGCAATATCCGGAATTTCGACGATAATAATTCCAAAGGGGAAAAAAGAGGCAACCGTAGATTTTTATAATCCCGATAAAAATGTCGATATGTATTACCAGACCTTTGAACTGAGACTTACAGATGACAGCGGTGGTTATGAAACGCTTTATACATCCGGTCTTGTCGAACCGGGAAAACACATTGAACACATAACACTTTCCCGCGTACTCGATTCGGGTGAATATCGGGCTGTTGTTCATGTTCAGCCTTATAGAATGAATGAGGAAAGAACACCCACAAACAACGCTGATATAAAAACAAAACTAATTGTGAAATAGAAGGAGTTTTCAGAAACAGTAAAGACTCCGAAGAAAACAGGTCGGGGGAATTGAAATGAAAAAATTGTTATCTGTTATTATATCTGCCACTATGATAGTAATGATATCAATTACTTCATTTGCGGCTGAAAATTCAACAATAACACAGGATGACAGTGAAAAAAGAAGCAGTATTACTGTTGATTATGATATGATGGAATCCTATGTAGTTACAATTCCTGCAAGTGTCAGTTTTACGGATACCGAAAAAAATATTGACAGACCTTTGCAGGTTGAAAATATCATCCTTAATGAGGGCAGAACCTTGAAAATTAATGTTTCAAGCTTGAACAATTTCAAATTGAAAAACGGGGACTCGGAAATTGATTATAAAATGATGGTAAATGCCACTGAGATTCCGGAGGAAAATAATCAAGATGTATTAGTTATTAAGGCAGGAGAACATTCGGGATGGGCCATTCTTCACTTTTTAACGGAGCTTTCAAAGGATAATGCTCTGCTTGCCGGAAGGTACAGTGATACTCTGACTTTTACTGTATCGGTCGTATAGTGAAAACTTGTAAGGCTGCGGACGTGACCGCCGAATTATAATCACAGAAAAATATCCTCCGCTGCCAGGGCGGGGGATATCTTTGCTTTTCAGTGGAGGCGGTAAAAATTCCCGACTAAATCTGCCTGTTTAAAGCAGAGTGTTGGAAAGAAAGGAACAAAAACCGTTCTGCTTGTGCTAACAGAAAGAAAGACATTACAAGAGATTGTCCGTAAAAT
>CANRDH010000182.1 GCA_947629295.1 uncultured Clostridia bacterium | reverse complement strand
ACATCCGGATGGTATAATACCGCGGCTTTTGAAAATTTTGCAAAGGCTGACAGTTTGTATGCTAAAACAATAAATGGCGATGCATATTCAAAGGAAATAAAGGATAAGACGATTGAACTTATAAAATCTGATCTTGGAAAGGTTGATTGTGTAATATACAGTCTTGCCGCTCCGAGAAGAACAACAGCAGACGGAACGCTCTATTCTTCTGTGCTGAAAACTGTGGGAAGTTCATATACAAACAAGACAATTAATCTTAAAGATAATACTGTTAGTGATATAACTGTTGAGCCTGCGACCGAAGAAGAAATAGAAGCTACGATAAAGGTTATGGGAGGCGAGGACTGGAAAGATTGGATAGATGCACTTAAGGCTGCTGATGCTATAGAGGATAATGCTGTGACAGTTGCATATTCATATATCGGACCGGAAATTACCCACCCGATGTATGCAGACGGTTCAATCGGCAAGGCAAAGGATCATCTTTTTGAAACTTCTAAAAAGCTGAACGAAAGCGGAAATGTTCGTGCGTATATTTCTGTAAACAAAGCTCTTGTTACACAGTCAAGTGCAGCTATACCGATAGTACCACTTTATATCTCTATTCTATATAAAGTAATGAAAGAAAATAATGTACACGAGGGCTGTATTGAGCAGATGACAAGGCTTCTGAATGAAAAGCTTTACGGTAAAGACGGGGTTGTTACAGATGAAGAAGGAAGAATACGCATGGACGACCTTGAAATGCAGCCGGAAATACAAGAAAAGGTCAATAAGCTTTGGGCAGAAATAAATACAGATAATCTTGATACCCATGCAGATCTTGAAGGATATCATAAGGATTTCTATAAACTTTTTGGTTTCGGTATAGACGGAGTAGATTATGAGGCTGATATAGAACCTGATGTTGAAATACCGAGTGTGGAAGCAGCGGAGTAAAGTTGTAGATTAAGGTTATTCCGTATAAGCCGGAATTGCATATAAGCGAGCTGTTGATTAAGCTATAAGAATCTTAATCAACAGCTTTTATTTTAACAAAATATTTATTATTTCAGAAAACATAAAAATTCATTTTTATATTGAGTTTAAATAAATTTTTTTGCATATTAACAAATAAAACTTGTATATTTGATATTATTATAATATAATACTATATACGAGGAGGAATATATATGATAAGCAAATTTTCTTTTCAAAATTTCAGATCATACAAAAACGAAACGGTATTTGATTTTCAGGCGGCTGCAATTCCTGAATTTGATGATAACCTTATAAAGAGAGAAAAGGTATCTTCGCTATTGCCGGTAAGTGTCATATACGGTCCTAACGGTGGTGGAAAATCAAATTTACTTATGGCTTTGGTTTGTTTGATTTCAATTGTTACAAATCCGATTTATCAATTTAATAAAAACAGGAAAGAAGTTTATCAGCAATTGGTATTTAATGAGCCTTATATGTTTGATGATTATTCCTTTAATGAACCGACTGTTTTTGATTTGTTTTTCAGAACAGAAAAAAATGAATTCAGATACTATATTTCTATAAAGGATAACATAATTATAGACGAATGTCTTTACAAGCGTTGCTATGGCGGAAAGAGGACAGCAACAATTTTTGAGAGAAACAGAAATAAAATCAGACTTGGAGCAAGCTTGAAAGCTAAGTCATTGAATACAGAAGTAAATCCGAAAATGCCCTATTTTTCATTTTTGGCTATAAACTATAATTTACCTGTAATTATTGAGGCGGAAAGTCAGTTTGAATCATGTATAATACTCAACTATGCAAATTCCGAATCAGAAAAAAAGCTATTCCTTCCTTTGGAAAATAAAAGAAAAAGTAATATGCTAAGGCTCATGAATGATATGGGCATAGATATAAGTGATTATATGTATGAGGACGAAAAGGAACGATTGTATATTTTCAGGAATATCAAGGGGAAAGATTATAGATTAAGTTTTGTGAGTGAATCGGCCGGGACAAGAAAGCTCTTTTTTGTTTTGCCATTTATAATATTGGCATTGGAGGAAGGAAGACTTGTTATAATTGATGAACTTGATGCAAAGTTACACCCAAAGTTGCTTAAATATATAATCTCTTTATTTAAAAATCCTGACATAAACAAAAATGGGGCTCAACTATTATTTACCTCACATGATCTTACCACAATGAACAGCCGTATTTTCAGACGTGATGAAATTTGGTTTTCAGCACTTAATTCATCAAACGAAAGTGAAATATATTCCTTGTACGATATTAGAACAGAGGAAAATAAGCACGTCAATAATACTGCGTCATACAGCAGGCAATATCTTGAAGGCAGATATGGTGCGGATCCATATCTCAGGGCAATTTTGGATTGGAGGAATGATAATGAGTCTTAAACCTCCTAAACACAGTGAAATGAAATGGCCCAATAAAAGAGAAGGAAAACAGAGGAAAATAGTTCTTGATTATAATTTAATTGTTACCGAGGGAACAAAAACAGAGCCGAATTATTTTATTGCCTTAAAAGAGCTGATAAACGGTAAGGGAAACAATAGAGTACAATTGGAAATAATAGGTTCCGGGAAAAACACAACAGACTTATTTGAATATGCGAAAAAGCTTGCAGACAAAAGTCTGAACGGTTATAGGAATGTATGGCTTGTATATGATCTTGATGATTTTCCGCATGATAGGTTTAATATTACTGAAAGGCTGTGTGAGGAAAACAGTGTAGAGGACGAAATAACATATCACGCAATATGGTCTAACCAATGTATAGAATTGTGGTTCTTACTTCATTTCAGCTATATGCATTCGGACTTATGCAGAAATAAATATTTTCCCAAGCTGACAGAATGTTTGAAAGAAAACGGAAAATATATGAAAAATAGAAGTGATATGTTTAATATTTTGTTGCCTTATCTTGATGTCGCTATTGCAAATGCCAAAAGGCTAAATGAAGAAAACAAAGGCAGAACACCTGCTCAATCAACACCGGGTACTAAGATGTATGAATTAATGGAGAAATTCAAACCGTATTTTTAGCATACTGATATTAATCAATACCATACAAAAGCAAAAAT
>CANRDH010000181.1 GCA_947629295.1 uncultured Clostridia bacterium | reverse complement strand
TTTTATGCTTCTATATCAATTTTGCCCCCGGACTTAAAGCGTAAATAGGCTTTTTATCCGGTTCATAAATTACAATTTACAATTCAACCACCATACCGGCAGATAGATAATCTAACTTGTCCTTCATCTCTTTTTTCATGATTTGGTATGCCTTTGTACCAGTACAGTGGCAAGTATAAAATTTACTATCCAGTGCATACAGTTCCTTGGCAATGCTGGTAATGAGTTCATCACTTTCATATTTTTTGCTAGTTGGATTAAACAGATGAAATCCACCAATTACACACGCAAGTTTCTTATCAGCATTCATCTCAAAATATTTATAAACAATATTCACAATTCCGTTATGTGAGCATCCTGTAAACAATATGTCATTTTCTTTTTCTCGAACAATTAGATAATGTTCATGTTCAAACTCATCTTCCTTTAACTTATCATCATACTTCGCTAACAGTTTCTTATTCGCTGTTGAAAACAATTTTCTATTTTTTACACCAGAAAATAATGTGAGTTCGTCATCAATTTTACAGATTTCATCCGTCAAAACAATCTGATTACTTTCCTTCAATGACCCATCCAGTCCAATGCCTCTTTGCAGACAAACCACTCCGACGGCTTATATACTGCCACAATCAAAGAGTTGTAGACACCGAAAACACACTCAACTGATCTAACTTTTTCTTTTGATGCTCTCCAAACACCACGAACAGCATCATATAATACCTTCTCATCCATACCTCACTGGTAGAGCCTATTTATTTTGATGACAAGGATTTTGTGCCTGATGTCTTTTCCTTCAAGTTCAATGGTACCGTTTATTCTTTCATACTCATCAACTGATAAAGCCTCTGCTGAATGATGCCCAGCTACAATGTTTATCAGTTCTGCATCACTAACATAGTTGTGTGCATTGATCAGTGATGTCCCTGCAGAAAATGCCTGTTCTTCGGTTAACTTTGAATTTATAATTATCTTTTCAACTTCTCACTATCAGGACTGCCCAGGCTTTCCCTTTCGTGTTCAAAAACTCTGTTGTTAGTGCCTTTTCCAATATAGAAGATTTGCTTATTGCGTGGATCTATGAGTCCATACACATAATAATCTCCTAGTGAAAGAAGGCTCTTCTCTGAAAATCTATCCATTCATTTCTCTTAGTGTGCAGTCTTTATTCCTTTGCTTGTATCCAAATCAAAGCCGACCTGCCAAAATCCCATATCAATCATTTTCATTTGTGGATATGGCATACCTTCAACTTCCATCTTTTCTCTGACGGGTTCGAGTCGGTCAGCATTCTTCTCGTAAAAGTTAACAAGCTGCATTATAGACTTAATGTTGTAATTTCCAGTTGCCACCTTCTGAGTCTTTATACCTGCAATAAAATATCTATCATATGCAGGAACACAGCTAAGTGTTCCCATAAGTATTTTTGTGATAAGTGTAAAAGATAACCGATTCTTAAGTTCTTGTTCTTTTACTTCGTGTCTGATTTTATCGTAATACTGCTCCAAAAACGAATTTATATCTTGTAGTAACTCTTGGCTGCTTTCTTTCCTAAAACCAATACAGTCAATTCCAGCCAACACATCATACCTCTTACTTAACAGCTCTTTCACTACCGGGATATGTACTTTATAATCTTTTTGCAATAAAAAGGATGAACCACGATACATTCCCCAACTTGCTAAATAGAATGCCAGCTGCAGACTCAAATAATCATAATCGACATCATTGCTGCCTCGTGCCTTTATAAAATGCGAATAGCAGTGTTCCCATGAACGATATCGACCATTTTCATCAGATTTCAAATCATTATAAAATTCTGTTGATGACTTAATAATCAAATCTACTGTATCCATGTTTCTCACCCCCTATTCGTTGCTAATCTTTATTTGCTCTCCATCCGGGAAGATAAATGACTGCTCAAATGTCACTCCCATGACATCAGCTATCAGCTTTAATTCTTCTAGAGTTACTGTATCTCGTTTCAGTTTCTTGCCAAAGTTCTGTGGAGTCTGACCTATCCGTCTGGCGAGTCCTGAAACGCTTATGTTCTTTTTATTACATAATTCTCTAATCATATCGGATGTCTTCATCGTTATCCTCCATGTCTAAAACGCACCTCACTTACTACATTATAAATCATTTGGTTGATAAATTCAATTCCTGCATACTGTCACTCGGTAAATTTGAAATAGAATTAAAAATAGAAAAATTCAATCTGATAGGACGGGAAGTTATCTGTTTGATTTGAAAACTATTGCTTGAATTTTGAAATTCAAAAATTGTATACTAAAAAAATTGACGTAATTCGGTTACGTCTTTTTGTCATACAATTTTTTTGTTTTTATCATTTACGTTATGGTATTTTTCATTCCTTCTATATATTTATTTTCTTTTATGCAAAATACAAAGGCTGCCGCACTGCGTTTTTTTTACGCTTATGCGACAGCCCCTTTTTTGTGTGTAATAATTATTGGTCGGTTCTGCTATAGATTTTTACCATATAGGTATAATTGCTTTTGTGAATGATATTATTAATTTAATAATATGAATTTAATAGATAGTTTTATGCATATACAGTTTAATCCCTAAAATTGATAGTTAATATATAACCATCTTAAAAAAATATTATTTGAATGTTATATTATAACAGCTCTGCTTAGTGACTGCAGAGCTGTTATTAATATTCCTGAATACCGGAGATAAGGTGATGAATAATGGTCATGAAAATTTTAAAAATGAGATTAAATAAAGCTGTATAAATTTTTTTAGTTTTATATAAGAATAAAACCAGAAATGTGGAATAGTGGATCGTATTTCAAAAATCTATACAGATAGTTATTGAATAGGTATAGAAATAACCATAAAAAATTTAGAGTAAATAAAAAAACCGTTGTTTTTTTGCGTAGAACTTCAAGTTCATAACATATAAACAAACAAAATATTTTTACAAATTATACTACATCAAATCAAATTATGTCAAGAGAAATATGTAAATTTATCAAAAATTGTAAAAAAAATGTATTTTTAGTTAGAATTACTTAGTTATGAAGTGAAAAAATTATTAGAATTTTTTTT
>CANRDH010000180.1 GCA_947629295.1 uncultured Clostridia bacterium | reverse complement strand
CCCATAACAACAAGCTTTCCGGGTATTTCTCCCGTGTATTCTCTTTTTTCCGGATTATCCGTCATTCCTGCAAGATATCCCACAGGCAGATAAATATCATCTCCGCCTATAACCTTTATGCCGAAATGCAGCGGCATGATTGCTCTTTTCAGTATTGGAAGCTCCTTATCGTCAAAATTATATAATAATACTGTCTTTTTCATCGGTTACAAATCTCCGTTATACTTAATTATTGATCACTGTCAAGTTTAAGCACAGCCATAAATGCCTCCTGCGGTACTTCTACAGAACCAAGCTGACGCATACGCTTTTTACCCTCTTTTTGCTTTTCAAGAAGTTTTTTCTTACGGGTAATATCGCCGCCGTAACATTTTGCAAGAACGTCCTTACGCATAGCCTTTACTGTTTCACGGGCAATAATTTTTCCTCCTATACACGCCTGTATCGGAACTTCAAAAAGCTGTCTCGGAATTTTTTCCTTTAGCTTTTCCGCCATTTTTCTTGCCCTTGCGTATGCTTTATCCGAATGAATTATAAACGACAGTGCATCTACTGTTTCACCGTTAAGCATTATATCGAGCTTAACAAGCTTTGACTGCTGATAACCCGTAAGCTCATAGTCAAACGATGCATAACCTCTTGTCCTTGATTTCAGCGTATCAAAGAAATCGTATATTATCTCTGCAAGCGGAAGATCATAATGTATATCAACTCTATCCGAATCAATATATTTCATATCACGGAACGTACCTCGTCTGTCCTGACAAAGCTCCATTATATTTCCAACGTATTCACTCGGTGCATATATATGAGCCTCCGTCATCGGTTCTTCCGCCAAAGCTACCGTACCGGGATCGGGGTAATTTGTCGGATTATCTATCATTTCCACTGTTCCGTCTGTTTTGGTTATCCTATATATTACGCTCGGTGCTGTCGTGATAAGATCAAGATTATATTCCCTTTCAAGACGTTCCTGTATTATTTCCATATGAAGAAGTCCGAGAAAACCACAGCGGAATCCGAATCCGAGAGCTATCGAGGTTTCCGGCTCAAACGAAAGCGACGCATCGTTAAGTTCAAGCTTTTCAAGTGCATCACGGAGATCACCATATTTTGCACCGTCCGCCGGATATATTCCGCAGAACACCATGGGCTGAACGGCACGATATCCGGGAAGCGGATTTTCCGCCGGTCTGTCCGCAAGCGTTACTGTATCTCCTACACGAGCATCACTTACGGTTTTTATTGATGCGGCTATATAACCTACCTCTCCGGCATACAATACCTCTGCTGGTTCAAGGTTTGTAGCACGCATAAAACCAAGCTCTACGACCGTAAACTCCGATCCCGATGCCATAAGCCTTATTGTATCACCGACATGAACCTGTCCCTCTTTGAGCCTTACATAAATTATAACGCCCTTATAACTGTCATAATAAGAATCAAAAATAAGTGCCTGAAGCGGTTTATCGCTGTCACCCTGAGGCGGAGGAATAAGCTCCACTATCTGCTCCATTACTTCGTGTATATTTACGCCCATTTTTGCGGAAATACAAGGGGCATCCTCAGCCGGAAGACCTATAACATCCTCTATTTCCTTTTTCACCTTTTCGGGATCGGCACTCGGTAAATCTATCTTGTTTATAACAGGAACAATTTCAAGTCCCGCATCAAGTGCAAGATAGGTATTTGCAAGTGTCTGTGCTTCAATTCCCTGAGAAGCGTCAACAATAAGCACAGCACCCTCACAAGCGGCGAGTGAGCGTGAAACCTCATAGTTAAAATCGACATGACCGGGGGTATCTATAAGATTAAATACATACTGTTCTCCATCATCGGCATTATAGAGAAGTGTAACGGCATGAGCCTTAATAGTTATACCTCTTTCACGTTCAAGGTCCATATTATCGAGCAACTGATTTTCCATATCCCTCACAGCCACGGATTTAGTCTGTTCGAGTATTCTGTCGGCAAGGGTAGACTTACCGTGGTCTATATGTGCTATTATACTGAAATTTCTTATTTTATCTCTGTCAAAAGCCATTTTTTCACCTACTAAAGTAAACTGTCTGAATTATACGTATTTATTATAGCATAATTTCAGACAGTGTAAAATATATTTTGAAAAAATTTGCATTAAGTTTGTTGAATACGAGCCTTGCTGACTTTTGTCTTTCGATTTTTGCATTACCATAGTTATCACTTCAGTTCAATGAGCATAAAAAAACACCGGTCGTTTCCAACCGATGTTGCATTTTAAATAAGTTTCTCTCAAATTCTAAAATTGTGACCGCAATCATGGCAATAATATGTTTTGCGATTTGCAGAAAACCATTTTCTACATTTCCAAATATGTCCTTTTCCACCCGACTTTTTGACAATAAACATCCACCAATCGTATAGAATAAATACCAAAAAGCCAATACACCACTTTATCATCACCCAAAAAATATAAAACCAGCCGAAAAGAATTATCCATAAGCATCCATGTCCGGATTTCTCATTTGATAATTGAACATTTTCACTTCCGCATTTAGGGCATTTGACATTAATCGCCATAGCTAAAAGCCTCCTCGCAAAACACTTAAATTTTCGTTTTTTACCACACTCTCGATCCATACAATTAATTGCATACCAAAGCATACCTTTCATTGAATGTGACCATACTATTTTGTGTGCAGTTCACAAAAAGAAAGCATACATTAATTTAACTTTCCTTTATATAACAGTATAACATAGGATAATTTAAAAGTCAACAAATAATTTACTTAATCAACCGATTGTGTACTTTTTGCTAATATAATTATTTTAATTTTAGCAAGTGAAAGGTGGTACAGGAGTGATTGATTTAGGAAACAAACTAAAGACATTAAGATTAAAAAAAGAATTGACACAGCAACAGCTTGCCGATATTTTGGGAGTAACCAAATCGGTTATCAGTGCATACGAAAACGGTATGCGTTATCCTTCATATGCCTTACTGATTAAAATAGCAAGAATTTTCCACGTTACAACCGACTATCTTCTTGGTCTTGAAAACAAGAATACCATAGATACATCCGGATTAACAGATGAACAAATCAAGGCCTTGATTGCATTTATAAATACTATACGAAATGTTCCTTAGTCAATATGTCAATTAATAATAAATACACCCGACTGTAACATATCCAAAGGTTAT
>CANRDH010000179.1 GCA_947629295.1 uncultured Clostridia bacterium | reverse complement strand
GCTGATGAGCCGACCGGAGCACTCGACACGAAAACCTCGGCGGAAATTATGGAGCTTTTCCAAAAGCTTAATGATGAAGGAAAAACCGTGATTATAATAACCCACGATCCCGGAGTTGCGGAGAAGTGCAAAAGAAAAATTGAAATATCGGACGGTAAGATAATATAAAGAATAATTCAGTATTGCGGAAAATCCTCGCATACTGCATTAATTTTTTATTGTTTTGTAATTGCTGATATATGAAAATAAAGCCTTGTGATACGGCAGTTCAATGGCGATAATAAAGTTGATAATCGACAGAAGATCCTGATTGTTTTGAAATAACCGTTTCATTAGTTATCTGATTATAACCTTTACTACTATACTCTGTTTCTGCAATATTGAAAGGTTATTTTTTAAAATATTATAAAAATTATCTATTTTGCTGTAAATTTATATTGAGAATATACATAAAGTGTGTTATAATTACCATAATAGATAATTACTGTATTTGTGTAACGGTTTGACAACAAAAATGAAAATATTTTAATATTAATATTAGAGATACAGAATAAAATTTGTTTTAGTTATTATTGTTATTCCGATTTTTTCTTAAAGAGAACAACATATTTTAATTTAAAGAAGTTAACAATTGTGAAATATAAGATAAAATAAATATGTTGTTTCTCTCTATATAATTTTAAGGGAGAATAATTATGAAATACGTTTTTTTAGTATTTATGAACATAAAGAAATTCATAACTAAGCATACAGCATTATTCCTCATGCTAATATTAGTACAGATTATCTGTTGTGTTGCTGCTTTTATAAGCTGCGGCATGGCTAATAATTTGTTCTTTGTTGAAGAAAAAGTTGAAGAACCGTCAGAATTTTCATTTTCATTTGAAACAAATGAAGAAGTTGAAGGTATGGGGGTGGTCAAGAAATATTCGGATTCGGGTGAGTTTATTGATGCATATTATGTGCCGGAAGGTGCTCCGATTGATGACGAAAATTTCAAAACTTACACAATGGAGCACAAGTATGTTGTTTCAATGGGTGAAGCCCGTCCTAAGCTGAATGAATTTGTTGAATATATGAAACAATACGATATTACCGATGTAGAGCTGCTTTTGTACTACAACAAAATTACAGATTTAAGGGTAGCTCCTATGGAGTTTATGTCTTATATACCGTTTGATGGGGCAAACGTCAGTATTGATGAAATATATTTTAAAACAGATGAAAAAATAATATTAGCTCCTGTTTATGACGAAAACGGTGATGAAGTGGAGGGGGAATTTTTTAAGCTGGGCGAAAGATATAATATCAACGGATATGAATACAAATGTGTTGCTCCGAGTAATAATTTTTATATTATTCCCTATAATGCTTTGGATGATAATTTTGTTGTTGCGTGTGCGAATATTTATGTTAAGGACCATTTTACCAAGCGGCAAATAGACGATGCAGTTGACAAATTTAATTCGCTGTTTGGAACAAATATTCAGGATACATCGACTCCTGATCCGTATGATCCGCTCGAAATGCAATTTAATAAAATGATTTATGTGATAGCAATAGTAATAATGATTGTTATAATACTGGCAATTGCGAAATTCTATAATTATATACTTTCAGAAAGGTTGGGAACGCTTGCAATTTTGCGTCTTTGCGGCTGTAACAGGGTTAAGACACATATTATTTATATGCTTGAAATCATAATAACCATGATTATAACATCGGCCGCAGGAGCATTGATATTCAAATATCTGGTATTTGACTATATTGCATATTACTACCCGTCATTTATCGAATTCTATAAACCCCATATTTTTATTATTGTTTTAGCAGCTTATACACTGCTTGCTTTGATAATTATGTTCTTTACAATAATTCCAAGTACCAAAGCAAGCATTGTTGAAATGAAGAAAAAGGCTTAGGGGGTGGCTGTTGATGAAATATTTAAAATTCGGTTTTTATTCCGCAGTAAAAAAGCCTTTGTTCAACATACTGATTATAATTGAGGTCGCGGCAATACTTGTTTTGGGAAATATGGTAATATCTGTATTCAACAGCAGAGCTGTATTATACGAGCCGTATGAGGATATTCTGTCACAGGACGGATATGTATTTCAATCAAGACTCAGCAGATCATATGATCCCGAAATGAAATTTGAAAAATTGTGTAATTCGCTTGAGGGTGATGTGACCGTAATAAAAACGTATCAGCATTTTCTTCAACTTGATAAAAATGATATAATGTCAGGCGTAAATGTTTATTCTGTTGATGAGAATATATATTCAAAATATAATCTTCCACTCCTTTGCGGAAGATGGGCTTCGACAAAAAAGAATTCCAATGGGGAAATCGAGGCGGTTATTACCGGAGGAAAAACAGTAGAGGAATCAAAATATCCGTTAGATGCAGTGTATGATACGGAAATGGGAAAAATCCGCGTTGTGGGAATTATTGCTATGAATACATATGCTCCTTTTGTGAGCAATGGTACAGACAGCCAATTGCTTAATATCCTGAATTTTTATCAAGTAGCTGATGAAAAAGACCAAACTGCTCTTTTTGTTTCCTCGTCTGCCGATGAGGCATTTAGAAATCCGTGTGATATGGGAATATCAAAGGCGTTTATGTATTACAATTCCGAACCGACAAAGAAAATTCGTGAGCATAACGAACAAATACTTATGGGAGGCACACGTCACCTTTCGAAGCTGTCCGTATATAAGGAAAATTCGATTGAATATCTTATCGAACAGTACAAAAAGCTCCTGCCAATCTTACTTTGTGTTTTTGCTATTGTTCTTGCTGAGCTTATCTGCTCTGTTGCAATGAATACAAAATCACAGATGAGAAATTACGGTATATACTTCCTTTGCGGTTGTCGCTGGAAAGGCTGTTTGAAGATATCTCTTGCCTATTCCGCTATATTACTTACGGGCGGAATGATAATAGGTGCAGCGGTATTTCTGATATTTCAAAATACGGAATATGCTTCATTGTTCGAGCAAAATCTTGCTATGAATAATATATATATTACCCTTGCGATTTTTGTGGCTATGCTTATAATATCTCTTGTGATACCGTTCTTTATGGTTCGGGGAACGTCACCTGTGGAAACGATAAAGGAGAACTGATATTATGATAGAAATAAGAAACCTTACTAAGACGTATAATTACAAAAAATCCAATGCGTTTACAGCCCTCAAGG
>CANRDH010000178.1 GCA_947629295.1 uncultured Clostridia bacterium | reverse complement strand
CTGAGCACCTTTCCTTCATAGCTGTTATCGTTCGGATAAAGAACCTTTGAGATATTCTCTGCATCATTCTTTTCCTTGACAGCCTCATCATACTTGCTGTCATTGAACTCAAGGAAATTGAAGTTATTGACAGCCTCTGCCTCCCAAAGACGAAGTGTATTGATATTCTGTGTGCCGTAGCCGATAATAGCCATATCATACGGTACGGCTCTTACTGTCTGATCTGCGAAGTTGACAGTAACAGTGTCCTCAGACCTTCTTATGCACCACGGATCACCGAAACGCTGCCAATCGTCGGCAACCTCAACCTGGAATCCGTCAATTATCTCCTGCTTGAACAGACCGTATTTATAGCGTATTCCGTAGCCGTCAAGCGGTACGTCATGCGTAGCTGCGGAATCAAGGAAACAGGCAGCAAGTCTGCCGAGTCCTCCGTTACCGAGAGCAGCATCGTCAATCTCTTCAAACACATTGATATCTACACCTTTATCGGCGAGAAGCTTTGTTGTCTGCTCCAGAACACCCATTGCGTACAGATTGTTATAAACCATACGGCCCATAAGGAATTCGGCAGACAGATAATAAGCTCTTCTCTGATTTGCATGGTTCTTCTTGCTTTCAGCCCATCTTTCCGAGATGTCGCCCATAATTGCCTTTCCGAGTGCATCGTGAAGCTCTGCGGGTGAAAGCTCTCCGAGTTCTTTGCAATACTCATTCTTTGCTGTAAGAACGAGGTTGTCGATAATGGCATTTTTCTTCATTTTTTTGTCATCCTCCAGCCTTCTGTAATTTTTGGACAAATTATAAAGTTTCTTCGCAAGTTTGGGAGTTGCGGCTCCTTTCTTCATTCTCCAGGTCCAGTTTCCGCCGAGGGTTGACGGTATGTTAATTCTTGCCTCTGAGCCAAGACCGAGAATATCCTGCATCTGCACTATTGCATAATCACTTACGCTTGAATACGCCGTGCGGATAAAGCCCCAGTTATAGCCCTCCGTTTTGTCAAGACGGCAATATTCCTCAGCAAATGATATATCCTTTTCGGATGCCTGGCTTAGCCAGCCCATAATCGTATCGTTATCATGCGTACCGGTATAGCAAACGCTGTTGGCGGTATAATTATGCGGCAGGTAGTTGCTGTCTTCCTTAGAATCGAATGCAAATTCAAGAATTTTCATACCCGGATAACCGGATTCCTCAAGAAGCTTTTTAACGCCCGGTGTCTGAAGACCGAGATCCTCCGCAATTATCGGAACATCTCCCAGACGCTGCTTCATTTTTTCAAAGAATCTCATCTTAGGACCGTCTATCCACTCACCCTTCACGGCATCCTTTGCGCCGTATGGTATTGCATAGAATTGGTCAAATGCTCTGAAGTGGTCTATTCGGGTAACATCAAACATTCTCGCCGCACCCGCTATTCTTCTTATCCACCAATCAAAGCCTGTTTCCTCAAGATAGATCCAGTCATAAAGGGGATTTCCCCAAAGCTGACCCGTTTCCGAGAAATAATCCGGCGGGCAGCCCGCAACGCAAACAGGTTTGCGTTCATCATCGAGCCAGAACACATCGGGATTTGCCCATGTATCGGCACTGTCCATAGCCACATATATAGGCATATCACCAAAGAGCTTTATACCGTTTTCATTGGCATATTCCTTAAGCTCCGCCCATTGCTTATAGAACATAAACTGCGTCCATTTCCAGAACATTACGTCCTCATAAAGCAATCTGAGATAGTAATCTATTGTATCGGGATTACGATATTTGATAAGCGTATCGGGCCACTCCGTCCATGCCTTATCATCAAAGAACTTCTTGACCGCCATATACAAAGCGTAATCTGTCAGCCAACTGTTCTCGTCCCGCATGAAATCCCAGAATTCCTGCTGATCCTTCTGTTTGAATGCCTCATAAGCCTGTCTTAGAACATCAAATCGCACATTATATATTCTTTCATAATCAATATACTGCGCATTTGAACCCCAATCAATCTTCTTCAGCTCTTCACGAGTCAGCAAGCCATCATCGCAAAGCAAATCGAGGTCAATCATATACGGATTTCCCGCATATGTTGAAAACGACTGATACGGCGAATCGCCGTAGCTTGTCGGACCTACCGGCAGCAGCTGCCAGTACGTCTGACCCGAAGCCTTGAGAAAGTCAATAAACTCATAGGCTGCCTTGCCCATTGTGCCTATTCCGTAAGGAGAAGGCAATGAAGTTATCGGCATTAATATGCCTGCACTTCTTGGCATAGATAAATCATCTCCGTTCTATTATATTATATTATTCTGCTTTTTTCCATCTACAGTTTGCATTTTACTCATACTTTTTACATTCGTCATATATTTTATCATAAAATTTAAATATAATCAATACTTTTGCACAATTTTTTAATGCAAAAAAGCAAAAAAACTTACACTTTCTTTTTTCTTACTTATTTTCCACATAAAAACCTGCCCGTAAATCCGACCGTAATACTAAAACAATCGGGACAAGCATAGACTATATTACAGAAGCTCAGCAATATCCTTCGCAATTCTGATTGCATTAACAGAAGCAAGCTCTCTTATCCTATTTCTGTCATTTTTTCCGTTTTCGGAAAAATTGAATTTATATGCCATGCTTTCCTTTGCCGCGACTCCTATATACACAAGCCCCACAGGCTTTTCATCGCTCCCTCCTCCCGGACCTGCTATACCTGTGGTTGATATCCCTATATCCGCTTTGGAAATTCGTTTTATTCCCTCCGCCATCTCGATGGCAGTCTGCTCGCTGTATTCCGTATATTTATCAAGTGTTTCCAGTGATACTCCCAAGAGCTCATGCTTTATCCGGTTTGAATAAGAGCATACCCCACATTCTATAACCTCTGAAGCTCCCGGTATACCGGTAATAATCTCGGATATCATTCCTCCTGTCAGGCTTTCGGCAGAGGCAATTTTTAACCCCTTACATTTCAACAGGTCAACGAGCTGCTTACTTATTTTTTCTTCCATAACATAACCTCCATTTATATATGTACTTATTTTATCATTTATTGACCAAAAACACAATAATTTTGTTATAAATAACGAAATTAATTATTCCGGTGCATAGATATTCGGTTGTTAATAATTTGTTAATAATTTAATTTTAAAATTTATATCAGGACGGATTTACGAAACGGCTGTTCATAAAAATTCAGAAACGGAGGTATCCCCATGCT
>CANRDH010000177.1 GCA_947629295.1 uncultured Clostridia bacterium | reverse complement strand
AGATATGGCTTTATGCGTTCGTCTAATTGTTGCAGTTGTTTTTCACCGCAAAAATATATTTCCGTCCTGTTGCAGGTGCAAAGCATAACACATTCACACACGAATCCGCCGTCCGTCAAATCTGCGGTAATTTTCCTAATTCTGTCTTGGTTAAACACAAGCTTTTTTCGCAATTCTATATCGGCAATTTTATAACTGATGCTGACACAATACAAATATTTCACCTTCCGTACAAGTATACAACTACTATTTTAATACCATATATTCATTTCGTCAATTCCTTTTATTTGTCGCCAACATTTATTATAAAATATTTTTAACCATTGTCAGGTAAAACAAAAAAGTCTGTATAGTTTGAAATTATGCAGACCTTCTTGTAATTATTAAATTATAACAGATTCCTCTTGCAGCGATAGATTTTCAAGCAGATAAGCTTCATCACCCGAGGTAACAAAAAGTCTGTATATAAATACGTCAACTTTTTCGCCGACAGAAACACTTTCTTCGTCAAGCCCTCTTTTGGCGGTTATAAGCGTATCATTGGTGCGGACTTTAAGCTCAACGCTGTCCCCCCTGAAGGAAACACTTTCAACAATACCCTCAGCCGCCGAGTTTTTATATTTCTGTACCTCATTCTTCTTTGTTACATTAACAAATTCCGGTCTTACAAACGCCTTATCATATTTATCAATTTTTTCAAAATTGCGGAACCTGCCGTAATCCTTTATCTCAGACGGCTGACCGAAAAATGAAGCCGTAAATGCCGTCTGCGGATTTCTGTATACCTCAATCGGCGTACCCTTTTGCTCAATTCTGCCTTTGTTGGTTATGATAATTTCATCAGCCACCTCTATTGCTTCGTTCTGGTCATGCGTAACAAATATGCTTGTAACGCCAAGCTTCTCAATCATCTCCTTCAGCCAACTGCGCAGCTCCTGACGTACCTTTGCGTCAATTGCTGCAAACGGCTCGTCAAGCAGCAGCAGATTCGGATTCGGCGCAAGAGCACGGGCAAATGCGACCCTTTGCTTCTGACCGCCCGAAAGCTGACTCGGATATCTTTTCTCCAGACCCTCAAGTCCGATAAGGGAAACGAGCTCCTCTACCCTTTCCTTGACAGCCTTCTTGTCCGCTTTGCGTACCTTAAGACCGAATGCGATATTGTCATATACCGTCATATATCTGAACAGAGCATAATTCTGAAATACAAAGCCTATTCCGCGTTTGCTTGCAGGAATATTGTTGACTACCTCTCCGTCTATTATAATTTCACCGCTGTCGGGAGTTTCAAGACCTGCAATCATCCTAAGAATCGTGGTTTTTCCGCTTCCGCTTGGCCCCAAAAGTCCTATAAGCTTTCCCTTTTCGATACCGAAGCTTACATCATCGGATGCCTTGAAATTTCCGAATTTTTTATTTATATTTTTCAGCTCAACGTACATCAAGCATCCTTCTTTCCTCTGTATTCAACAACACTTCTTATAATCAGTATCACAACAGCCATCATCACAAGGATTGACGATACCGCAAACGCAGGCACATACTTAAACTCATTGAAAAGTATCTCAACGTGCAGAGGAAGCGTATTCGTTTTTCCTCTGAGATGTCCTGACAGCACAGACACCGCACCGAACTCACCCATCGCACGTGCCGCACAAAGTACTACTCCGTAAAGAAACGCCCATTTGATATGGGGAAACGTAATCCTGCGGAATATGGTAAATCCATTCGCCCCCATTAATGCCGCCGCTTCCTCTTCGTCGGTACCCTGAGCTTCAAGTACGGGTATAAGCTCACGCGATATAAACGGGAATGTTACAAATATCGTTGCAAGAACTATACCCGGAACCGCAAATACGACCTGTATTCCCAAATCCTGAAGATAAGGATAAATAAAGCTCTGTCTTCCGAATGTCAGCACAAATATCAGACCCGCAATAACAGGCGAAACCGTAACGGGAATATCAATAAATGTGGCAAGAAGCTTCTTTCCCCTGAAACGGAATTTTGTAATCAGCCATGCCGCAAAAACGCCGAACACGGTATTTATAATCACAGCAAATACTGTTGCTTCAATCGTCAGCCAGACAGCCTTGACGGTGTATTCATCACTGACCGCTTCCCAATAGGTTTCAATACCGCTCTTCAAAGATTCGGTTATAACAGTTATCAGCGGCAAAACCAGCATAAGGAAAATAAATAATGCACTTATCCCGATTAAAAACCATTTCAAAACCTTTGAGCCTATTGTATCTTCATGCATGGTTTTAATCCCCTTTCAGTTTCTTTGTGCTGCGTGCCTGAACAATATTTACGAAGAATAATATCAGAAAAGCAGTCAATAGCATAACAAGCGCAATTGCCGTAGCACTCGAATAATCATATTCCTGAAGCTCGGACATTATAATAAGAGGGGTAATCTCCGTTTCATACGGCTTGTTTCCTGCGATAAAAACTACACTACCGTATTCTCCAAGGCATCTTCCGAACGCAAGACCGAAGCCGGTCAATACGGCAGGTCTGATTTCGGGAAAAATAATCTTCCAAAAGATTTTTACCCTGCTTGCGCCGAGAACTCCGGCAACTTCCTCGTAGGTTGAATCAAGCTTCTCAAGAACGGGCTGGACCGTTCTTACAACAAACGGAATACCTATAAATACAAGTGCGACAGTAATACCGATTCGGGTATATGCAATCTGTATACCGAATTTGTCAAAGAAGCCGCCTATAAGTCCGTTATTTGTTGTAAGGGAAGTAAGAGCAATTCCGGCAACGGCTGTCGGCAAGGCAAATGGGAGTTCAATCATTCCGTCAAGAATTCTTTTAAACGGGAAGTTATACCGCACAAGCACCCATGCAAGCACCACACCCATCACAGCGTTTATCAACGACGCTATAAATGCCGTTAAAAAGCTGACCTCAAAGCTCGCAAGCACCCTGCTTCGGGTAATAGTTGCCCAAACATCCTCCCAACTCATTTTCGCGGTAAATATTACAAGTGAAGCAAGAGGAATCAGTACTATTATGCTGAGAATTGATAATGTCACTCCCATAGATAATCCGAAAAACGGGATTACTCTTTTATTTGCCTTTGTTTTCATTATCGCACCTTATTTCTCTTCATAGATCTGATCAAATATTCCGCCGTCAGCAAAGTGCTTTTCCTGTGCTTCATCCCAACCGCCGAAATCATCTATAGTTACAAGATTTATA
>CANRDH010000176.1 GCA_947629295.1 uncultured Clostridia bacterium | reverse complement strand
TAAAATAATTACGAATTGACAGCGGCGGCACGCCGCTTGTTCATCAAGTAAATATATGGTCGAGCCATAGACTGACTTGTCTGAGAAAACTAATTACGGATTGACCGTGCCGGCACGCACCGTGAAAGCCTCTTGCGAGGCTTTCCGCAATTGTATATAACAGGCTTATATCACATGATTTTAACATAACATAAGAAACACCGCCCACACTGAAATTGGGCGGTGTTTTTTAATATTAACCGGATTTGGAGTAATCACTTACTGTGCAGTACTCCCATTAGATTTTAAAAAAACCTGAAATGTAAAGCTCTTTGGAAATTTACGGTCGGGCCATAGATTAATTGTTCTGAGTAGAGTAATTGCGAATTGACACCGACGGGCGGTGGAGCCCCCCGCCGGCAAGTCTGTTTTATTATTCAATTATAATCCGCAAGAAGCTTCTTTACAACTTCCTCCGTATGCATACCCCTTGAGCCTTTCACGAGTACTGTACAGCCATCGGAAATTAGCTTTTTGAGTTTTTCATATGCCTCGTCATTTGTTTCGGCGGTAAATACATTAATACACCCGCCGTCTCCCGCCCCTTTTGCGGTATTTTCGGAAAGCGGTCCAACAGCAACAAGACCGTCTATCCCCTTTTCCGCAAGAGCTTTCCCTACTGCGTAATGCTCACTTTCTGCCTGTTTACCCAATTCAAGCATATCCGCAAGGAGAGCTATGGACTTACCTCCGGAAATGCTCTTCAGAACATCAAGCGAAACTATCGTTGCTTCCGGGCTTGCATTATAGCTGTCATCTATAAGCGTAATCCCTTCAAGATTATAGATTTGCTGACGCATGGGGGCATTTTTATATGTCATAAGTCCTCTTTGTATTTTTTCAATATCAAGTCCGAGTGCTGTACCTGCACCTATCGCCGCAAGTGCATTTCTGACGCTGTGTTCGCCAAGTGCCGGAATGGTGATTTCTTCCTTTTTGCCGTTTCTGCATAGTGTAAATACGGTATTAAAGCCCTCTGTCCTTATATTTTCAGCTCTGTAATCGCAATTCTCGGAAAACCCGAATGTCACGGTTGTGAATCTCTGCTTATTATGGAGTGTTTTCAGAAGTGCATCGTCGCCGTTGAGAAACAAAATACCTTTTTCATCAAAATGCTTGGCTATCTTGAATTTCTCCGCCATAATATTTTCCTGAGTTTTCAGATTTTCAATATGAGCCTTGCCTATGTTTGTCATAACGGCTATATCGGGCTTTGCTATATCGCAGAGCCTGTCCATTTCTCCGAACTCGGACATACCCATTTCTATAACTGCGGCTTCATTTTCCTCTTTAATATCAAACATCGTACAGGGCATACCTATCTGGCTGTTTTTATTGCCCTGAGTTTTCATCACATTAAGACCGCCCGAAAGTGCTGCGGCTATCATTTCCTTGGTACTCGTTTTCCCAACACTTCCCGTAACTCCGACAAGCTTCAGAGAAAATTGACTTCTGTACCATGCCGCAAGCCTTTGCAGTGCGTCAAGGGTATTTTCAACTTTTATACATACCTTTCCATAAGTATTTTCCGGAATATCATGCTCTGTCAAAGCCGCACTTGCACCCTTTTTCAGACAGTCCTCAATAAACCGGTGTGCATCCACTCGTTCCCCCTTTATAGGAACAAAAAGAGAACCCTCTCCGACCGCTCTGCTGTCAAACTGTACGTTTTCTATTTTTGCATTGATATCTCCGCAGAGAATCTCTCCCCCGACAGCCTCGGCAGCCTTTTCTGCCGTAAGATTTTTGCCGATTATAAAAATATCATCTTTACCCATTATACACTCTCCGTCATTTCCTCTAAAATTCCGGCTATGACCTCACGCTCGTCATAATGTGTTTTAACGCCGTTTTTATCCTGATAATCCTCATGACCCTTTCCGGCAAGGACTATTATATCTCCGTCCTGTGCATTTTCTATACAGTAACGTATAGCGTCCGTCCTGTCGGGTATGGTTATATATTTTCCGTTTGTTTTGTCAAGTCCGACCTTGATATCGGCAATTATATCCTCAACCGCTTCCATACGGGAATTATCCTCCGTTACAACGGACAAATCCGATAATTTCCCCGAAATCTCCCCCATTTCAAAACGTCTGTCCCGCGGTCTGTTTCCTCCGGCACCGAAAAGAGTTATAAGCCTGTTGGGGTTATATTCTCTAAGTGTCGTCAAAATATTTTCCATACTTACTGCATTATGAGCATAGTCTATAAGTAATGTATAATTGCCGGGTACTTTAACACTTTCAACTCTTCCTTTTACCTTTACCTCGTTAAGTCCGTCATAAATATTTTTTTCCGTAATATCAAAATGCCTGCAAACAGCTATTGCCGCAAGTGCATTATGAACGGTAAACATACCGGGTATTGCAACATCTATATCCATAGAAAGACAGCCGCCCAGCCTGAAATGCACACCGAGATATCCGGCACGGGAAATAAGGCTTGCCCCTGATGCTCTGAGCTGTGCACCCTCATTACAGCCGTAGGTTTCAACCGTACAGGTATGCCCCTCGAGCATTTTTTCATATGTCGGATCATCAATATTCATAATACCGACCCTGCACTGTCTGAATAACATTGACTTACAATGCAGATAATCCTCCATCGTAGGATGCTCCACGCCGCCTATATGATCATGTGAGAAATTCGTAAATATTCCGTAATCGAAAATAAATCCGTCGGTTCTGTGCCATTTTATTCCGAGAGAGGAAGCCTCCATAACGCAGCACTTGCAGCCCTCATCAATCATCTGCCGCATTGCCCTTTGAATTTCATAGGATTCCGGTGTTGTATTATTTGTCTTTATATGCCTATCGCCTATAATTATACCGAGAGTACCGATAATTCCCGTTTTGATACCGCCCTTTTCAAGGATGGAATGTACCATTGATGCGGTCGTTGTTTTTCCCTTAGTTCCTGTAATTCCGATAGTCGTAAGTTCCTCGGCAGGATTTCCGAAATACTCGGCGGATATCACGGCGAGTGCCTTTCTTGTATCTTCAACCTTTATTACAGCCGCACCGTCTACCGAAATATCTTCACTAACGATAACAGCCGCCGCACCCATATCCGAAGCAGTCTGTGCAAACTCATGACCGTCAAAGGCGGAGCCGATAAGGCAGACGAACACGCAATCCTTAACAACTTTTCGTGAATCATAAATTACGTCTGATATTTCCATATCGGTTTTACCCGAAACAAC
>CANRDH010000175.1 GCA_947629295.1 uncultured Clostridia bacterium | reverse complement strand
TAAAATGAAAACGGTTTTCAAATTGTCGGAGGTGCTGATATGAATAACGGCGAATATAAAACCAGACAAAAACAGGCTATTCTTGATTTCCTTAAGAATAATATGGATAACCATGTTACCGTAAACGATATTTCGGAATATCTTGAAAAAAATAACTGCCGTGTGGGCGTTACAACTATATACAGATACATTGATAAGCTCCTTGAGCAGGGACTTGTGCGTAAATATACCGTGGATAACTCTACCTCAGCCTGCTTTCAGTATGTAGGCTCTACGCAGGAATGTCATGAGCATTTCCACCTGAAATGCGAGGCGTGCGGTAAGCTTATACATCTTGATTGCAGTCATATTTCCGAGCTGTGCAGTCATATTTTTAAAGACCACGGTTTTAAAACCGATATGAGAAGAACGGTCTTCTATGGGATCTGCTCAGCCTGTGCCGACAAAAGGAAAATTGCAGGAGGAAGTATATGAAAAGAATAACAGCAATAATACTATCTGTCGTCTTTCTTGCGGCTTTGCTTTGCGGCTGTAAACCCGATACGGATAAAACCGAAAACGACAAGCTTAATGTTGTAACAACTATATTCCCGCCGTATGATTTCGTGCGGCAGGTCGGCGGGGATAATGTAAATGTTTCAATGCTGCTCAAACCGGGTACGGAAAGCCATAACTACGACCCGACACCGCAGGATATCATAAAAATTCAGGACGCGGATCTGTTTATTTATGTCGGCGGAGAATCTGACGAATGGGTGCGTGATATACTTGAAGCTGACGATAAACAACCAAAGAAGGTAATAGCCCTTACCGACTGCGCAGACACCGTGCAGGAGGATATTACAACAGGTATGACCGTTGAAAAAGAGAATGACAGTGACGAAATAGAATATGATGAGCACGTTTGGACTTCTCCCGTAAATGCACTCTCTATATCAAGAAAGATTGCAGAAGCTCTCAAGGAGCTTGACAGCAAAAATAAAAATGTATATGAAAAAAATATGCTTGCATATGCAAAAGAGCTTTCTTTTCTTGATAATGACTTCAGAGAAGCAGTGGATAAGGCGAAAAATAAGACGCTTATCTTTGGCGACAGGTTTCCGATGAGATATTTTGCCGACGAATACGGACTGAGCTATTTTGCGGCTTTTCCCGGATGCTCGTCCGATATGGAGCCGAGTGCCGCTACTCTCTCATTCCTTATAGATAAAGTAAAGGAAAGGAAAATACCTGTTGTGTTTACAATAGAATTTTCTGACGGCAAGGTTGCCGATACAATATGCGAGGCAACAGGTGCAAAAAAACTGGAATTTCATTCATGCCATAATGTATCTCAGAAGATGTTCGACAATGGGGCAACATATATTTCCATTATGCGCACAAATTTAAAAAATCTTAAGGAGGCTCTGGCTTGAATGGATGAGCTTATCAGATGTGAAAATGTATCGTTTTCTTATGAAAATACGGGAGTAATAAAAAAACTCAGTTTTTCTGTCTGTGAGTGTGATTACCTATGTATTGTCGGAGAGAACGGTTCGGGTAAGAGTACGCTTATAAAAGGTCTTCTGGGACTTAAACAGCCTGCTGAGGGCAGGATTATAAAAAGCGACAGTCTAAGGTCGGGCGGAATAGGTTATCTTCCTCAGCAAACCCCCGCTCAGAAGGATTTTCCCGCAAGCGTTTTTGAGGTTGTGCTTTCGGGTAGGCTTAGCAGGCACGGATTTCGTCCGTTTTATTCAAAGCAGGATAAGCAGGACGCACATGAAAATATAAAAAAGCTCGGTATTGAGGAGCTTATAAAACGCAGTTACCGTGACCTTTCGGGCGGACAACAGCAAAGAGTACTTCTGGCAAGAGCTTTGTGTGCGGGCAAAAAATTACTTCTGCTTGACGAACCTGTGACTGGTCTTGACCCAATTGTTACAGAGGAAATGTATAAGCTTATAGATGAGCTTAACCATAAGGAAAAAATTACGGTTATAATGGTATCTCATGATATCTCCTCGTCTGTAAAATATGCAAGTCATATACTGCACCTGAATTATGACAAAAGCTTTTTCGGAACCACAAACGATTATTTAAACAGTCCGATAGGACGGGGATTCTTCTCAAGCAAATAAAATTTATATAAAAACTACATTAAAGTTATTTAAACCGGGGTGTGCCTGCACGGCACGGGTGAATTATTATTATGGAATTATTTGAAATATTTGAACATACATTTATGCTCCGCGCATTGGTCGGAGGAATACTTATTTCCCTTTGCGCCGCGCTTTTGGGAGTAAGCCTTGTTCTGAAAAGATATTCAATGATTGGCGACGGTCTTTCTCATACAGGCTTCGGAGCGCTTGCAATCGGTGCGGCGGCAGGATTTTCTCCGCTTGAATTTGCGATACCGATTGTTATTGCGACAGCATTTCTGCTTCTCAGAATAAGCGAGAACGGCAGGATAAAGGGAGACGCGGCTATCGCACTTATATCAACAAGTGCGCTTGCTGTGGGAATCACGGTTACCTCTCTGTCAGGGGTCAATATTGATATTGAAAGCTACCTGTTCGGAAGCATACTTGCACTTTCCGACAGTGATATCATTTTATGCGTTATAGTTTTTGCAGTTGTTATGGTAATGTTCATATTATTCTACAATAAAATATTTGCTGTCACCTTTGACGAAAGCTTCTCGAAAGCTACGGGAATGAAAGCAGGAATATACAACATTATCATTGCTCTTCTTACAGCTCTTACCACCGTTATCGGTATGAAGCTTATGGGAACGCTGTTGATATCAAGTCTTATGATATTCCCTGCCATAACATCAATGAGAATTTGCAGTCGATTCAAAACGGTTGTCATATCATCGGCTGTCATATCGGTTATCGGATTTTTTATTGGTCTTTGTATCTCCTTTTATTACTCCACTCCTGCGGGAGCAAGCATAGTTATTGTAAATATGTTTATGCTTATGATATTCTCCGCTATCGGGTTTATAAAGGACAAGATAAATGCCAAAAGATATATTTAGATCCCCTAAGCGGGTGCCGTGCCAAAGGCTCTGCCTTTGGAATCCGCAAGCCTTTTGAAAAAGGCTTGACCTAAAACTGCAGTTTTACTATCAACATTCTTACGGCGGAGCGGCTCGTCAGAGCCGCTCTCGATGCTTTTCTATTGTTTCCGTCAGGCGCAGTACTGCCGCGTGAACACACTCGCCGCCACTATTCAGAGCGAACGCAGTGAGCGAAAATGCGACCGGAC
>CANRDH010000174.1 GCA_947629295.1 uncultured Clostridia bacterium | reverse complement strand
TTTTATCTGCTTGCTACCGACCAGTTGGGTTATGCAATGCAAAGACTCGACGGCTGGGGTCAGGCGCTTACCTATACTACCGATGATATGTGGCAGACTACTTATCAGACAAGAAATTCACTCTATGCCATAGGCTCCGGAGGAGTATGGGGTCTCGGACTTGGTCAGTCAAGACAGAAATTTCTGTATATCCCCGAAGCACAGAACGATTTTGTTTTTGCCGTTGTCTGTGAGGAACTTGGATTTATCGGAGCCTTCCTTATACTTCTGATATTTATTTTGCTTGTGTGGAGAGGAATAACCGTATCGATGAGGGCAAAGGACCCGTTTGGCTCAATGCTCGGAACAGGTCTTTCTGCGCAGATAGGTGTGCAGGTTATACTTAATATACTTGTTATAACAGACTGGCTTCCCAATACGGGTATTGGTCTTCCGTTCTTCAGCTACGGAGGAACATCTCTGCTTATGCTGATGGCTCAGATGGGAATAGTGCTTTCAATTTCGAGAACATCAAATCTCGAAAAGATTTAGGAGTGAACATTTATGAGAATACTTTTTGCAGGCGGGGGTACGGCGGGTCATATCAATCCCGCACTTGCCATAGCGGGATATGTAAGGGAAAGACAGCCCGACGCTGAGATACTCTATGTAGGCAGAACAGGCGGAATGGAGGAAAGACTTGTTCCGCAGGCCGGCTTTGAATTTAAAGGTATCAGTGTTCAGGGATTCAGCAGGAAGCTTACACCAAAAGGAATAAAGGATAATATAATTACAGTTAAAAAGGCAATAACCGGAGGAAAAGCCGCAAAGAAAATAATACAGGAATTCAAACCCGATATATGCGTGGGAACGGGAGGATATGTAAGCGGACCTGTCCTGAGGGCGGCTGCAAAGCTTGGCATTCCGACGATAATACATGAACAGAATGCCTTTCCGGGCGTTACAAATAAAATGCTTGCTAAACACGCCGACAGGGTAATGCTTGCAATGCCGGCTGCCGAAAAGCATTTCAAGGGGAAACATAAATTTGTTATAACAGGTAATCCCGTAAGAGGCGAAATACTTACGGCGGATAGGGAAGAAAGCCGTAAAGAACTCGGGCTTGACGAAAGACCTGTCATTCTTTCCTTCGGGGGAAGTCTGGGGGCAAGAATAATCAATGAATCTCTTGCCGATATTATCGCACGCAGTGCCTCGGACGGAAAATATCAGCATATTCATGCATACGGTCAGTACGGAAAATGGTTTCCCGACCTCCTAAAGGAAAAAGGGGCAGATATTGAAAAGGCGAAAAACTTAGATATAAGGGAATATATAAATAATATGCCAACCTGTCTTGCGGCGGCTGATGTCGTTGTTGCAAGGGCAGGGGCCATAACCCTCAGTGAAATTCAGGTTAAGGGGAAGCCGTCTGTGCTTATACCGTCGCCTAATGTTGCTGAGAATCATCAGTATCATAATGCAATGGCTCTCGCAGAGAAAAATGCGGCAGTTATGATTGAGGAAAAGGATCTTACACCCGAAAAGCTTACGGAGGAAATAGATAAGCTTGCTTCTGATCCCAACCGTCTCAGGGAATATTCCTCGAATGCCGCAAAAATGGCTGTGCGTGACGCAGTAAAAAGAATTTATGCAGTAATAGTTGAGGTTATTGCGACCCAAAATAACGAATAGCATATCGAGTCGATATGGGCAATATGGAAGATAGATAAAAGAAGTTGCTTATTCGGGTAAAGAAAAATGTAAATCCCTCAACGGAGGAATGTAGAATGAATAATAATTCCGGAGGCGGAAACAGGAGGCGGCCTCAAAACAGCAGGAGTAATCCGAATGTAAGGAAACCCGCCGGTGCAGCAGGAAAAAATAATAAACAAGTACAAAGACCGACGCCCTCGCCTGATAACAGGGCGGGGCGTAATACTAAACCGTCAAATTCTGCACTGAACAGCAGGAGGGGACAGGCGGCAAAACAGGTCAGAAAGTCTGCGCCGGGTAAAAAAAGTATTAACAGACCGCAGCAGAGCAGGACTGATCAGAGCAAGCTTACAAAAACTGAAAAAACTGCTGTCGGGACGGAAAAGAAAACCGTCAAGACTGAAAAGCTGTCGGCGCCGAGGGCTTTAACACCGCCTAAGGAGCCCGTTAAACCGTATATAAGAAAAATGCGCAGGATTTTGTTGGGAGCGACAACAATACTTATTCTTGTTGCAATATGTGTGGGAATGTCCCTGACAGTATTTTTTAAAATTGATGAAATAACGGTTGAGGGCAAAACCAGATATGACGAAGAGGATATAATCGCAGCCTCAATGATAAATAAGGGGGATAATCTGCTTTTATGCGATACCTCGCAGGGGGTTGAAAAAATACAGAAGGAATTTGCGTATATTGAGAATGTTGACATAGAAAAAAAGCTTTTTAATAAAATAAATATCAAGGTTGTTGAAGCAAAACCGTCTTCCGTTGTTGAAAACGGAGGCAAATACATAGTACTCAGTGAAAGCGGAAAAATTATTGAAATCAATAACAAGAATAAATATGATGATATTCCCGCTATTTTGGGAGCAGACCTAAAAAATGTGAAGCTTGCCTCTAAAATACAGTATAAGGATGCAAACCTTAAGAAATATCTTGACAGGATAATTGACGCCATAGGTAAGTATAAAATCCATGACATAAAAACAATAGATATTTCCAATACTGCATCCATAAAACTTATAAAAGGGACAGGTTTCGAGATTATTATCGGCAGCTTTGAGGAAATAGAATATAAGCTTGAAACCGCGTCAAATATTCTCTCGAAAAACGTAAGAGATAATGAAAATGGAACGCTTGACGTATCTCTTGCGTCTCCCGACGGCGGAAAATCATACCTTAAGATAAATAATTCAAATCAAAACGTATCTGAGAAGAACAGCAATAAGAATACCAACAGCACATCATCAGGCGGCGGTAAAAATACAAACTATACATCGAATGCGGCAACTGAGGAAAGCTCAAAGGAAGAATCAACAGGTGAGGAGTCCCCTGATGTTTCGGATGACGCTCAGGATGATACGGATGATTATGTCAGTGAAAGCTATGACGATAACACCGACGACGTTTATACTGATGACGGTTATACAGACGACGGCTATACCGACGACGGCTATACTGATGACGGTTATACAGACGACGGCTATACCGATGACGGATATTATGATGACGGTTATACCGACGACGGATATTATGATGACGGTTATACCGACGACGGCTACACTGAGGATTATAACTATTAACAGTAGTATTAATGCAC
>CANRDH010000173.1 GCA_947629295.1 uncultured Clostridia bacterium | reverse complement strand
CAAAGAGCCCTTATGATTTCCGCTGATAAGGCGATGGAGGGTGAAGATGAGGACGAAACAGAAGAAATGTCAAAGTTTGATATGTGGGTAGATAAACATTTTGGCGATAAGTTTATTAAAATTATTATGGCTTTATCTGTAACGGTTGCCGTAGCTTTTTGTATTGCGGTTTTTTTCTTTGTTCCCACATGGCTTTTTAATCTGACGGCGGGTGTGCTGCCTTTTTTGAGCAGCACTATAATATGGCGTTCTGCATTTGAGGGTGTTATAAGAATAATACTTTTCCTTATATACATGAGTCTTTGTACGATGAATAAGGAAATGAAAAGGGTATTTCAATATCATGGTGCGGAGCATAAGACTATTTTCTGCTATGAACACGGTCTTGAACTCAATGTTGAAAATGTGCGTAAGCAAATAAGATTTCATCCGCGCTGCGGAACAAGCTTTCTCATACTTATGCTGATTGTGGGAATACTCATAGGTTTATTCATCCCCTTCACGGATGTATGGCTCCGCTCCTCGGTAAAAATTCTTCTTCTTCCGCTTACCGTGGGTATCGGTTATGAGCTTATAAAAATTTGCGGAAAGCATGATAATGTCGTTACAAGAATAATTGCCGCTCCGGGGGTATGGATGCAGCATATAACCACAAAGGAACCCGAGGATGATATGATAGAGGTTGCAATCAGTGCAATGAAGGACGTAATACCCGAAAACGGAGAAGATATAATAAGATGACGTACATCAATTTATATAGAGAAACGGTAAAAGCACTGAGAGCAGGCGGAATAGATTCGCCTGAGTATGATGCCCGATGTATGATAAAGTATTTTTTCGGTATTGACAGACCTGACTATGATAAAATGATAGAATTACCGGAAAAAGATAATACTTTGAATGATTTTCTCCATGCGGCAGACAGCAGAGCGGGAGGCTATCCTCTGCAATATATTATAAAATCCTGGAGCTTTATGGACTGCGAATTATCTCTCGGTGAGGGGGTGCTTATCCCTAATGACGATACCGAAGTATGTGTTCGTGAATGTATGAGATTTATTGATGAAAACAAGATCTGCTCTCCGACTATTATTGATCTATGCGGCGGAAGTGGGGCAATTTCAATAGCGCTTGCAAAAAAATATCCCGAGGCAAAAATTTTTTCTTTGGAGCTTTCGGATAAAGCGTTTGAATATTTGTGTATCAATATACATAAAAATAAAGCTGATAATATTAAGCCGATCAAAGGCAGCTTGTTTGATTATTATGATAATTTTGAGGATAATTATTTTGATATTTTGATATCAAATCCGCCTTATGTAAAAACCGACGATATTCCTTTGCTTCAACGAGAGGTACAATATGAACCTGTTATGGCTCTTGACGGCGGAAAAGACGGTCTTGTATTTTATCGTGGTATTTGCGAAAAATGGCTTTCTAAACTTAAAGATAAAGGTTTTATTTCCCTTGAAATAGGAGAAGAACTGGGCGGGGCTGTGGCTGAAATGCTGAAAAAATCGGGTGCTTCTGATGTAAGAGTACTACAGGATATCGCCGGATTTGACAGAGCTGTGTCCGGAATATATCGAATTGTACAATAAATTGTATCATATTACTTGTTAAGACCTTTGTTGGTACTTGAAATTAACGACAAAAAATTGTATAATCATAGAGCAACGTACCATATGAAAGGATGAAATATTATGGCAGTAGATAAACAGAAAGCACTTGAAACGGCACTTCATCAGATAGAGAAGCAATTCGGCAAGGGAGCGATCATGCGGCTCGGTCAGAATGCGGCTATGCAGGTTGACGCGATACCCACAGGTTCACTCTCACTTGATATGGCACTTGGAATAGGCGGCCTGCCGAAAGGAAGAATTATCGAGATATACGGACCGGAATCCTCGGGTAAGACGACACTTGCACTTCACTGTATAGCAGAAGCTCAGAAAAAGGGCGGATATGCGGCTTTTATTGATGTTGAACACGCACTTGACCCGATATATGCAAAGGCGCTCGGAGTTGATATTGACGAGCTTCTTGTATCACAGCCGGATACCGGAGAGGATGCACTTGAAATTGCGGAAGCGCTTGTACGTTCGGGAGCTATTGATATAATAGTAGTTGACTCGGTTGCCGCTCTTGCTCCGAAGGCAGAAATAGAGGGTGATATGGGTGCGGCTCATGTGGGGCTCCAGGCAAGACTTATGTCACAGGCACTGAGAAAGCTTGCAGGTTCAATATCAAAGCTCAACTGTGTTGCTATATTTATAAATCAGCTTCGTGAAAAGGTCGGAGTAATGTTCGGAAATCCCGAAACAACCCCCGGAGGAAGGGCTCTTAAGTTCTATGCCTCGGTTCGTATAGATATAAGAAAGATAGATACCCTCAAGGCGGGCGGCGAGGTAATAGGCTCAAGAACAAGGGCTAAGGTCGTAAAGAATAAGATAGCTCCCCCGTTCAGAGAGGCTGAGTTTGACATAATGTACGGTCAGGGTATTTCAAGAATGGGAGAACTCCTTGATATGGCTGTTCAGCTCGATATCATAAAGAAGAGCGGCGCATGGTTCTCATACGACGGAACACGTATAGGACAGGGCAGGGATAATGCAAAGGAATTTCTTAAGAATAATCCCGATGTTGCAGAAAAGGTCGAGGAGGAATTGCTTTCAAACAGGGATAAGCTTACGTTTACCCGTCAATCCCCCAAAAAGGTAAAGGCGAGGGCTGAAACAGAGGATACGGTGACGGAAAAGTCATCTGCAAATACCGATGAAGGTGCTGAAAAAAACACTGCTCCGGAAAAGACGGGAGAGTCCCGTACATCGGATGTAGATATAGATATGATGGTGGACTGATATGCTTATAACGGCTGTTGAAGAAAGAAAAAAGGGTATGTCCGCCCTCTTTATTGACGGAGAATATGCCGTTAGTATTGATACCGTTACATTTGCTTCCTCGGGAAAAGGTATCGGGAGTGATATAACCGATGAGGAATTATATGAACTTACAGAAAAGTCAAAAATAAGCAGAGCCAAAGAAAAGGCTCTTTACCTTATTGAATACAGGGCAAGGAGCCGAAAGGAAATTGAGGATAAGCTTATACCTCTTTACGGTGAAACCGCAGCAGCAGCGGCAATAGAACGTCTGGAGGAGCTTAAGCTTATTGATGATGAGAGCTTTGCAAGAGAATATGCAGAGCAGCTCCTTATGCGGAAAAAATTTTCCGCTGAGAGAGCTGCCTTTGAGCTGTTAAAAAAAGGGATTGACCGTGACCTTATAGATGAAATTCTTGAGGAATTTGAGGTTGATTCCGTGGAGCAGATAGCGTCTGTCATTGAGAA
>CANRDH010000172.1 GCA_947629295.1 uncultured Clostridia bacterium | reverse complement strand
TACGGCGCTTTTGTAGAGCTTGCTCCGAACCTTGCGGGTCTTGCGGAAATGAAGGATAATATAAGAGCAGGTCAACAAGCTAGCGTGTATATTAAAAATATAATTCCTTCAAGAATGAAAATTAAGCTTATTATCATAGATACCTTCGATTACGAATATCAGCCGAATACGCCTGAGTATTTTTTCCATGGCAATCATATGGATAAGTTCAGATATTCTCCTCCGTCATCTGATAAAATCATTGAAACTGATTTTACACAGTCACAAAATTATGAATCCCTTTTGCTTGAAATATAATATTAAAACATCTCCGTCTGTCATATTTGAAATGACAGGCGGAGCATATTTTTATTCTATTATGCATATTATCTATCGGGTGAAGCAGATGAAAAAAATACTGTCGATCGTAATGGCCTCATTGATATTTTCGGGAGCCGCTGTATTTTGTCTTACCGGTGCAACATCGGGTAAAAAGGATTTTATAAAATATGCTGAATTTAATGTAACCTATCCCGCACTCGAAAAAGCTATGAATATTGATATAGATACCTATGATGAGGATATTCATATAAGCTGGATAGACATACTTTCATATCTCGGTGCAAAATACGGCGGCGATTTTTCAAGATATGCGGAAAAGGATATGGATGATATAATAAATAGGCTTCAATCGGGTGAAAAAATAGAGGCAATAACTAAAAATATGCAGTATTATAATTATTATAATCAGGTGTATTCGGCTGTACTCGGGGGTATGCTCGGCGAATATAACGAATACAGCGGCGAGGGGGAAAATATTACCTCCGAAAAAAAGTACGGTCTGAAATGCTACTCCCCCATAGCCGCAACCTTTCCTTTTTCCGATTTTGACGATTTCGGAGCGTCAAGAAGCTACGGTTATAAACGACAGCATATGGGACATGATATGATGTGTGCAGTCGGTACTCCGATAATCTGCGTTGAGGACGGTACTGTAGAATGTATGGGCTGGAACCAATACGGCGGCTGGAGGATAGGTATAAGAAGTAATGATAAAAAGCGGTATTATTACTATGCTCATCTAAGACAGAACCGCCCATATCACTGCGACCTCAAAGAGGGTATGACTGTTCATGCGGGAGAGGTAATAGGATATGCAGGTCGGACAGGCTACAGTGCAAAGGAAAATGTCAATAACATAGAAACTCCACACCTGCATTGGGGTATGGAGCTGATATTTGACGAAAGTCAAAAGGAATGTGATAACGAAATCTGGATTGACCTGTATGCCATAACTAAGCTTCTGCAAAAGCATAAATCAAGAACCGTAAGAGTTGCGGAAACAAAGGAATATTATTCTATTTTTCAGAAGCAGTGATCCGGTCAAGTATCTTCCATGCGGCAACCTCTATACGTCTGTATGTTCCGTCCGGACTTCCCCTTTCAATCGGATTACCCTTTATGTCAGTTTTTATGCTTGAATTAAGGCTCATAAATGACAGGTGCTGAGAATATACGAAAATCGTATCCTTACATTCATCATCATTTTTAATACTTTCAGTACCCAATGCAGAACATCTTCCGAATGTAATGACACAATTATATCCTGCTATATCTTCCTTAAGACGTTTTAGATTTTCAGGCTCGGTTATTTCGGACGGCTTTGCCTCTGTGCGGTTATCATGTGCCTTATAGTGTACAATTTCCGATGAGTTTGTTATACGGTAATCATAACGGTTTGTCGAGGGGAAAATATCCGGCCGCTGTTTATTCAGTATTGTAAGCATCATATCAAGATTTTTTCCAGTCTGACCGTTTACAAGCAGACCGCTTTTAAGCTCCTCCTGTCCGGGACATGAAAATATAAATGCTGTTTTTATATCTCCCCTGCCCTCATTTCTTTTTACTTTTAATACGGTTTCACTCATAGGATTTTGACTCCTTTTCTTTAATATATTTTTTATGCACTATTGTAAAAATCAAACAAAGCTGATATAATCAAAACAAAGCAACCGTATTTGAAGGAGGAATTTTTGTGAAAATACACTTTACCAAAATGCACGGTGCAGGCAATGATTATATCTATATTAATTGCTTTGAATACAAAATTAATAATCCTGATGCTTTAAGTATTCTGATTTCCGACAGGCACAAGGGTATCGGAGGCGACGGTATTGTTCTTATTTGTCCGTCCGATAAGGCTGATGCACAGATGCGTATGTTCAATATTGACGGTTCGGAGGGTGCAATGTGCGGCAATGCAATAAGATGTGTTGCAAAATTTATTTATGACAATAACTATGCTCATAAGAATATCGTAACCATTGAAACAAAAAGCGGTATAAAGACCATTGAAATAAAAAGCGAAAATGACAGATTTACAGGTGCAAGCGTTGATATGGGCAAGGCAATTCTTGCACCAAGGGATATACCTATGATTTATGACGGCGAAAGCTTTATAAATCAACCGTTAGAGGTTTGCGGAAAAACATATCTTTGCACAGCCGTTTCAATGGGCAATCCGCATTGTGTTACATTTGTTGATGATGTTGACAGCATAGAGCTTGAAAAAATCGGACCCATGTTCGAAAATCATCCGATTTTCCCTGACAGGGTTAATACTGAATTTATACGTGTCATTGACGAAAACAATATTCAGATGAGGGTATGGGAGCGTGGCTCGGGGGAAACCTTAGCCTGCGGAACAGGCTCATGTGCGGCAACAGCCGCAAGTGTGCTTAACGGCTATTGCAGGAGGAATACCCCGATAAGCGTACACCTCAAGGGCGGTATCCTTACAGACATATTCAAAGATGATGATACCGTCATAATGGAGGGCAATGCAGTAAAAGTATTTGATGGAATTATTAATACGGATGATTTATGCTGATATCTCCCCCGCCGTGATTTTGCGGCAGGGGATTTTTTAATCTTATACTTATTCCGCTTGTTTTGTAATTTCTTCGAGCTGATTTATAATTTCGCTGAAATACCTCGGATTTACTTTATCAAGCATTATAGCTTTGTTGTCGTCTGCTTCGTCATAAACATAACTTCCGTGCTGTATTGTTCCGGGGGTATAGAAACGCACGTTTTCTATTGTTACATTTTCATCTTCACCACCGACATACATACCACTGAAATGAAGTTCAACCGCATTTCCCTTGAGGCTTACCGTACCGTCAGAATTTTTAATTCTCTCGGTAACGTCCTCACGGTAAAATACGTAAAATCCTCCGGCATCCTGTATCGAACCCTTAGACCAACCAAATTTTGAGGTTCTGCCTAAAAGTGACATACCGTTAAGCTCTCTGCCGCTGAAACGGTTAAGGTCAAGTTTTCCTATTTCTTCGTTATTTATAATGTAAACTCTACGTTCAAGCTGTTCTATCGGCTGTGATATCTCATAGTCGCTTAACTGCTCTTTCCATGCGGAAA
>CANRDH010000171.1 GCA_947629295.1 uncultured Clostridia bacterium | reverse complement strand
CATGCAGAGGAAACGACCGTAAGAAAAGACTTTGTAGGAAAACGTATTCTTCTTGCTGAGGATATAGAGCTTAATCGTGAGATAGCATCGGTAATACTTGAAGAGGCAGGTTTTGACGTGGAGTGTGCGGAAAACGGTCAGGAAGCACTTGACATGGTGAAAAATTCGAAGCCCGGATGGTATGATCTTGTTCTGATGGATATACAGATGCCGGTTATGAACGGATATGACGCTACAAGGGCAATAAGAAAGCTGGAAAATAAGAAATTGGCTGATATCCCGATTATAGCAATGACGGCGGATACCTTTGTGGAGGACCGTCAGGAGGCAATAGATGCGGGTATGAACGGTCACCTCGGAAAGCCTATTGATATTGCGTTGCTGATGGAAACTCTTTCTGATATTTTTGACGGCAAAGAAGGAAAAGGCTGATGAAAAAGATACTCTGTTTTATTCTGTCTGTCATTCTGGTTATGGTATGTATGACAGGATGTGATAACCGTGAGAATGAAAAACCAACTGTAACAATAAATATAAAGCTTCCGGTTATTGCTGTTAATGAAGTGGTTGACAGCGAAGTGAGAGATGTATATTCTTTTATGAGAAAGGCTGCGGATGATTTTTGCAGTAAATATCAAGACGCTGATGTAAACATAAATATTCAACAGTATGAAACCGGCAAGGAAGATGAAGAAATTGTCGACCGGTTCGATACGGATGAAGCAGCGGATATCATGTTTGACAATTACTTGGATATGTCTACCTACATATACAGCGGAAGGGTTGTTCCCCTTGATGATATAATAACGGACGAGATGAAAAACGATATCAAGCCGGTTTTCTGGGAACTCAGTCAGGTTGACGGTAAAACATATATGATGCCGTTTTTTACCAGTCAGGATACGTTATGCTATAATAAAGATTTATTTCATAATGCTGGTCTTGACGAATTTGTTTCATCGGAGGATGTTGTTCAGAGTTGGACGTTGGACGAGTGGAATATAATTTTGGAAAAACTCAGAGAATCCCTTCCGGATACTTCCTATCCTATGATGATGTATGCCGGAAATGAGGACGGAGTTATGCATATTATGACGCTTTTGCGCAGTCACGGCTGTGAAGTTTTTAATGATGAAGGATATTTGTGTGTTAATACCCCTGAGGGTATTGAGGCTTTGAAATGGTTGAAGGAGTGTGATGAAAAGAATTATTTTCCGCATAATGCCGAAACTTTGGTTATGCTTGACAATTACTCGATGTTTGTCAACGGTCAGCTCGGATTTTACGTATTGAATTCTGCATATATACCCGATGTGCAAAAGGCAGACTTTGAATTGGGTTATGTCAATTTTCCGTCTGCTGACGGCAGGGGTTACAGCAACAGTTATATAGCCGGGTTTGAAGTATTTGACAACGGTGATGAGGAAAAGCTAAGGGTTAGCAAGGACTTTATAAAATACATTTACGAAAGTGATTGGCTTGATTATTCCGCTGAGAGAATTCCGATAAGTCATAAGGTAGCAGAAAAGTATGCCGACAAATTGAAGGATATAACGAAATATATCAACAATTCCGATACATCGGCGACATTCACAAGGAATAAACCAAACTGGAAAGGTGTGCGCAATAGATTCTACAAGCTTATACAGCATCTTTTGTACGGAGATATGTCTGTTGAGGAAATAGCAAGTAGTTTAGACACTGAATGTAACAAGGAAATAGAAAACGGGATCAAGAACGCTTCATTGCACAAATAACGCGGACATGACATATACTGAATTGTGTTTTGAGTGCGAAATTTGTAGTTAAGAATATTATATTATCAAGAAGGAGTTATATTATGGAATTATTTGATGAATTAACGGCTTTGGGAGTTAATGTGGATGACGGAGTTAACCGTTTGGGCGGAAATGAGGCTCTTTATAAAAAGCTGCTCGGTACTTTTGTAAAAACAGTAAAGGGATATGATATCAAGCCCGATTTTGACTCCGAAAATTATGACGATATAACCGAAAAGGCCCATGCTATAAAGGGTATTGCAGGAAATCTTTCCATTACACCCGTGTATGAAGGATATACACAAATAGTAAGTCTGCTGCGCTCGAAAGAGCCGGAACGTGCAAAGGATGTTCTGAAGAAAATACTTCCGGTTCAGGTTGAGATTATGGGATGTATTGAGAAGCATAGTGGTTGATGTTTTGCTGTAAATATGGATGTGATACACATGGAAAAAGAAAAGACTATTCTGATTGTTGATGATATGGAAATTAACCGCATTATTCTTGCGGAAATCTTTAAGGAGAGTTATAATATAATACAGGCAAGTGACGGTAATCAGGCGATTGAGGCGCTAAACGCCAATTCCGATATTTCCGCTGTTCTTCTTGATTTGATTATGCCCGGAACTGACGGTCTCGGAGTTTTGAGGGATATGAAGAAAAGCGGTAAGATTTACAGTATACCCGTATTTCTTATAACTGCTGAGGAAAATGAAAAGATGCTCATTGAGGGCTATCATCTCGGTGCTGTGGATGTAATACGCAAGCCGTTTATGTCGCACTTTCTCAAACATAGAATAAGCAATATCGTGGAACTGTACGGACACCGTAATGACCTTGCAAAGGTTGTGGAGCAGCAGGTTGCACGGCTTAATTACCTGAACCAGTCTATGATAGAAATTCTTGCGACAGCAGTGGAATTCAGGGACAGCGAATCGGGTGAACACGTAAAGCGTATTGCGGGTATGACAAAGGCTCTTATGACTGAGGTCAGCAAAAGATATCCGGAGTATTACATGACAGTGGATGAAATCGACAAAATTTCCAAATCCTCCGTACTGCACGATGTCGGAAAAATATCCATACCTGACAGTATACTTAACAAACCGGGCAGGCTTACCCCTGAAGAATATGAAATTATGAAGCAGCACACCGTAAAGGGATATGATTTTCTTATGCAGTTCCCCGATATTATTGATGAAAGCACATATAGATACAGTTGTGATATTTGTCGTTATCATCATGAAAGGTGGGACGGAAGGGGATATCCCGACGGTCTCAAGGGCGACGAAATACCGATTTGGGCGCAGGTAGTGTCTGTTGCTGATGTATATGATGCTCTGACAGCCGAAAGGGTATATAAAAAGCCTTTTAGCCATGAAAAGGCAGTAGATATGATAAAAAACGGTGAGTGCGGCATTTTTAACCCAAAGCTTTTAAATGCGTTTGAAGCATTGATACAAATGCACGGTAACCCGTCCGATCAGGAGCGGTAAAATTAATGATATATACGCCGTTGACTAAGGAAGCCTTAAGGATTGCCTTTGAGGCGCATAAAAATCAGGTTGACAAATGTAATATACCATACGTTTTTCATCCTTTTCATTTAGCGGAACAGATGGATGATGAATATTCTGTATGTGTTGCTTTGCTGCA
>CANRDH010000170.1 GCA_947629295.1 uncultured Clostridia bacterium | reverse complement strand
CGGCGTACCCATTCCATCTGATCCGTTGCTTTCAGCTTTTCCGTCACTCCCTCCTGTTCCATCATCTGAGCTTCGAGCTTGTCCATCATTCTCTCCGCTGCTTCGTCCACCTATATCAGATGATCCGTCAGAGTATGGTCGTCGAACATCTGCATATACAGCACCGGCTTGTTTTCTTTCAGGAATTTCTTCCTTTTCACTCCCCACCAACCTACGTTCCTCTCGTCCGATGTCACGCTCATGTTCGGAATGTATACGAACGTTTCCGGATCGAGAGTATATGTCAAACCTGTCTGCTCGTCCTGCTTTATGGTCGGAAAGTATGTCATACTCTCCTCGTCCAATATATGCGGCACTCCGTCTATCATTTTCGTTTTCATTGTTTCGCTCATTTTGTTGTTTTCTCCTTTCAATTGTCTTGACTGTGTTCTCAATTTCTCTTAAAACCTGTTCCGATATATCGCTTATGGAATTGCCGAGAATGTCCGTTATCTGCACCTCGGAGAAGCTGTAAAGATTATCAAATACTTCCTCATCGACAAGCGAGGTATCAAGCCCGCAGCGAGAAAGTGCCATATATTTAACACTCTCCGACACCACCCTGCGAAAATCCTCTCTGATTGACGTTTCATCAACTTCGCCAAGTATAGCACTGTTCATTGCTTCGGCAAGTAAATCGTATTCGTATCCGTCAATCAAGCTGTCAGTTATACTTTCGCAATAATCGGAAACAGCCTGTTCAATCGACACCGATGAGTCACCGGCAAGATACAAAGCTGCTTCGTTATGAAATTCTTCCCCCAACTCCCAGATATACGGCTGTGGAACATCACGTAATCGCTCACTCTGCGAAATATCAAATACATATTTTATCTTAGGATAGTTGCCGCTATCATCAATCAGACCTATACCTTTTTCACCCTTACGTATTCTCCGACCGAAACGGTCAGACCATACATCAAAATTCGCTACAGCCGTTGCATTCGGAAACTGTGCGGCAATCATCAACTGATCGGAATAACTGTACTTGTAGGTATTTGACGCTGTTTTAAGGAAACGCATCCAATTTTCCGCCGTTGCCGTCAGCTCTTTTCTTGTTGATAACCTTAATTCTTCGGCTTCACGATATTTTATCGCCATGTCTTGTCCTCCTTTACTATTATTTTAGCACTTTAAATTGTTGAAGTCAACGTTTTTAAGGAAAAATTAAATTTTTCGCTTTGGTGTTTTTTCCTCCAGAGCTTCATTAATTTTATCCTCATCGCCCGATTTATAAGAAATTTGATATTTTCCGTTAAGGCTTTCACCCTTTGCATTCTTATTGAATACTGCAAACAATTCCTTGTCATCGGACAATCTGTAAATCTTCTCGACCTCCTCCTTAGACAGTTCTCGATAACGCATTACCTGACCACCGAGCATAGCTTCCTTCTTCAGCTTTGTATTGACCTTTGAATTTCTGCCGACAGAAAAAAGATTATTATTGTTTTTATATTTATCCGGGTAAAGGGCATGGAGTATATAATTTTTATTCTGAGGAAGAAATGCTAAACGGATTTTTCCGTCCTTTGTAGGAATTGCAACAAATCGTTCCTTTTCGTCCCTGAGTTTTTCAAGCTGTTCCGGCTGATGTAACATTAAAAACTCCACTTTAACTCCAAGCTGTTCGGCTCGTTTTTTCAAGTCGAGATAATCTGATTTTGCGGTATAATGTTCGTTATGCTTTTCAAGTATTGATATATCTTCAAGCTCCATTGCTTTTTGAAGAAGTTTCTTGTCCTTTTCTTTAATTGTTACAAGTGCATAATCATTATATAACTTTGCAGAAAAGAAAAAAGGATAAGCATACAATTTCGGGACAGCCGAAAGGGCAAGTCGAACACGATAATTTTCTCCATGTGCCGAAACAAGATTTCTATACGGAATGTTTCCGGCTGTTGTCGGATTTTGTTCATACTTTTCAATCACCTGCCACAAATCGGTCTTTTTTGTTCGATATGCTTTCTGTTGTTTACAACGGCTATGCAGTGAACGGTATTTTTTATCAATCCGTGTTTTACGGTTTCTCCGGATCAATAATTTCATTATAATTAACAGCAGAAGAAAAAAAGGATTGGAGGAATTTTTGATAAATTTCTGAAAAATTCTTGCCTCTTCTTTTTTTGCGAGAGGGGGATTATTCTTGAAATAATAATTTTCGTATTTCTCAAATTCTCCGATAACAGGTTTTTGCGGTTTCGGGGATTTAGGAGTAACAGGATTTTCGGATTTTCTCGGAGGTTTATAAAATCCCATCAGCTTTTCAAGATTTTCCTTTGTATAACAATCTCCGAATTGTCTGGCTAACTTACTTGCCCGTATGCCTTTCTTTTCTCCGATTTTCTTAAACGTTATATCTTTTTCACCGTATCGTGTTATCTCAAATTTTTTATTTTTCATGAAATTAATAAATTCTTCCTTGCTGTTGCAAATCTTAACGGCTTCATCAAGGTCATGACATAATTCAACCTTCCACGATTTCCCTTGTTCCGCTAATTTCTGCGTAGCCTGATCTATCCCGTCAAGACCGGATGTATGATCAATTATTGTCAGACCGTACTTTTTACACAGCTTATCGCTTTCGGGACGCATTATTTTTTCAAGGGTATCTTTATTTCCTTTCCACTTCAGACCCGTTTCTATGGAAACGGAGTTTATTATGAAATGGTTATGTATATGATCTTTATCAACATGAGTTGATACAATTACCTGAAATCCGGGAGCAATCTTTTCTGCAAGCTCCACACCGATCTGATGAGCAAGCTCGGGAGTAATATTTTCGTTTGGCGAAAAGCTCTGTACATAGTGGTGTGTAAGAATCTTATCATCCTTATTAAAAGCACGTCGAGTTTCATAAAACTGTTTTGACAGACCGTCCGCTCCGTCGTTTACGCAATTAAGGCAGGTCGCCCGAAAGCATTTTTCATCACCATTACGGTTTTCCGGTGAAAGGACATATGCTATTGAATCATAAACATACTGATGTGCCTTAATCGGTTTTCTTATCGGCTCAACCACCGCCATATTTTTCAAGCCTTTCTATTTTTTCTGTAAGCCTATCAATTTTTCTTTCCAATGATTTAAACGTATGTTCTTCGGTGTTATACACTTCCGCAAGTATCTGTTGCAGAAGTGTCATAACTTCCTTTTGATTATCATCTATCCTTGCCAACATTTCTTTATTGACATATTTCTGCGAATTTGCAACGGCGGCTATCTGATTGATATTAACACCTATACGCCTTATTTCCAAAATCAGTGGTGGGAGTTTTGAGGTATCAACTACTCTCTTGTTTTTGGACAAGGATATCAGATAATTCGCTACACTTTTGTTTGCAAGTCGTGCTTTTTCTTCAATCTCTTTCTTTTCTGTTGGAGATACCCTGATAAAAATTCTTTCTGTCTTATCTTTAGGCATTCTTAA
>CANRDH010000169.1 GCA_947629295.1 uncultured Clostridia bacterium | reverse complement strand
ACACGCTTAAGCCTGCCCATATCAAGCATTACCGTTGTTCCCGTATTTATCTCCGACTGCACTGTTATTTTTATACCCAAATTATCGCATACTCTTCTGCAAAGGTAAAGTCCTATGCCGCTTGAATGTTTTTCGATCCTTCCTATATTTCCCGTGTATCCCTTTTCAAATATCCGGGGTAAATCTTCCGATGCAATTCCAATTCCGCTGTCCTCAATACAAAGTATCCCAGAGCCGTTCATATATATCTTTATACCGCCCTGCCGGGTATATTTGAGTGCATTGGACAAAAGCTGTTCTATAACAAAGGACAGCCATTTTTCGTCTGTTATTGCCCTTTCCTCTGTGGGAGTAAAATCAACGCTCAGATGTCTGCCGATAAATTCAGCGGCAAATTTTTTAATACAGCGGCGGATTATATTATCAAGCTCACATTCCCTGAAAACATAATCACTGCTGTCGCTGTCAAGTCTGAGATAGGTCAGCACCATTTCAACATACTGTTCTATTCTGAACAGATCGCCCGATATACGTCTTGAAAATTCGCTGTCCTCATTTTGCAGGGTAAGCCGCATAGAAGCAATAGGTGTTTTTATCTGATGCACCCATAGGGTATAGTATTCAATTACATCATTATATTTTTTCACGGATACTGATTGCAGCTCAGTAATTTCATTTTTGAGTACTGATATTATTTGGGCATACTGCTCTTCTTCCACACTTTCCGGCTGCGGAAAATCCTCGATCATAGCTTCCGTAAATTTTTTCAAATCCTCAAGCTTCTTATATCTTTGTCTTGTGCGGATAAAATCATATATTACAATAACCGCAGTTATCAGAAAGCATAACACAAAAGGATACAGAACCGCTTCAATGGGGAGGTGATACAGAGCAAAAACCGCAATAAACACTGCACAGAATAATAAACAGCAAAGTATCAGCCTTTTATGATATTTCAGATATGACAGAAAAAGCTTCATATATCCCACTCCGAATTTTGATATTCTATAAACACTTTTCAATCTGTAATTTCCCAATGCCCGCCTCTTCCACTGCCAATAAAAGTAATTGTATCCATAGAATTTATAATTCTCTGAACTGTGCGAAGACTTAAAGACAATTCAGCAGCCATTTGTTTTCTCGTTATTTTATTATTATCTTTAATCAGTGCGATTATTTGCGATTTATAATACTGATCATTATGAGTGCCATTATGAGTGCCATGAGTTTCCGGTTTGGCACTCATTTCATATTCCCAACCTTGACCGCAGTGACGGTAAAAGCGCACTGTGAAACCATAATCATCACTGTAAAACTCAACCGTACAACCAACCTTATCGCAGGCGTCCTGAATACGCTTCAAACCTGTCGCAAAGCTTTCCATATCCTTAGAATAATACAGTGTTCGGGTAATTAATGGATTTCTTCGTATAGGCTTATGAATTCCTTTTATGAACATTTCCGGTGTAAGACCGTCAGGAAATCTTCCCGGATTGTAAATTTCAATAAAGCTTCGATAAATTGCAATTTCGACGCTTTGACCTGATTCTACTAACCGATGCCCAAAGGAATTTATTACAGCCTCTCTTATTGCATCTACAGGAATTTCAGGTATTTCATTACGTTGCAGAACTCCATCAAATTCCACTCTCCAATCCATAGCATCTATGATATATTGTACAGCCTTATCCGCAAGATCAAATATAGAGCCTGTAAATCTGCGGATATCTGTAAAGGTCAAACGTTCATCGGATGCGAATTTTGCCATTTGAAGTTCATTAATACCACAATTAACAAACAGTGCAGCCCCCGCATTGAGAAGCAATTTACCATCACAAAGTTCAAGCTTTGTCATTACATCAATAGGATCATCATTTTCAAAACTTATCCGACCGGCTTTTTTTGCCCTTTTAAGATAGGATTTGAAAACTTCCATATCAATATCCGTAATTTTATATTTTGATTTATGACTTTCCCAAGAATAGCTGATATTATCACGCTTTCTCATCATTTCCTCGTAAATTGGCTGCTCCATTACTAAATCTTCATCTGCAACTCTTATACGTGGAACATTATACGCAAGATATGGCTGCTGTGAACCTTCAAAATCAACAATTATTATAGTCTTGTTTCCATATTTTTCTTTGGAAATTGTAGGATAGATAACCGGTCTTAAATGATTACCAATGGCCTGACTGATTGATCTTAATGTATTATCACTAATCTCCTGCCCGATTATTATCCCATCATTTCTTACCCCAAAATATAATTTTCCCTTTCCATGCTTATTGAGAATGGAAGCTATAGAAATTATACCTTCTTTCAATTCCCCTGTACTTTTTTTAAACTCAATCTGCTCGCTCTCTTTTCCAAGTGAATATAGTTCATTCGTCATAGGTAATAGCTCCCTTAACAATAATATTACATACAATAAAGTATCAAATAATTATAAATCTCATATATCCCCCTATTTTACAATATATCCCACTCCGAATTTTGTCTGAATAAAGTCCTCAAGTCCTGCACCGTCAAGCTTTTTCCTCAGTCGGTTTACATTTACGGTCAAGGTATTGTCGTCTATAAAGCTTTCACTTTCCCACAGCTTCTCAATAAGCCTTTCACGGCTGACTACCTTTCCCTTGTTTTTCATAAGGCACAAAAGTATTTTATATTCGTTTTTTGTAAGGGGTATTTTTTCCCCGCCGAAGCTTAAGGAATTATCCCCCGTATCAAGAATTGCTCCCTTATGCTCAATCAAAGGAACGCTCCCGGCAAAATCATAGGTTCTTCTGAGAAGCGCCTGTATTTTAGCCATAAGCACACTATGGTCAAAGGGTTTTGCTATAAAATCGTCCGCACCCATGTTCACAGCCATAACGATATTCATATTATCTGCCGCAGACGAAATAAATATTATCGGAACAGAAGATATTCTGCGTATTTCCGAACACCAATGGTATCCGTTAAAAAAAGGCAGTGATATATCCATAAGGACAATATGCGGTTGAAAATGTGCAAAGTCACTGAGAATATCTCTGAAATTTTCCGATACATATACCTCAAAATCCCACAATTCCGCCTGCTCCTTAATCGCACAGGCAATTCCACGGTCATCCTCAACAATCATAAGTCTATACACAAAACCACCTCCTGAGTCGTATAAGCGTCAGTGTTCTTTTAACAAAACTTGTTGTTTGCTCTGTCGGCGAAGTGTCGCCGAGGTCAGATATGATGATTAATTACAAAGGGTCGCCCTCTCGCAGGGCGACCCCTCTTTAAAAACAGCCCACCGGGCTGTTTTTAAATTCACCCCTTGCCTAGGCGTGAAGGCAAGAGATTTCGCCGGCGGCGTGCCGCCGCTGTCAATTCGTAATTATTTTACTCAGGCAAATTAATCTATGGCTCGACCGTATATTTACTCGATGAACAAGCGGCGTGCCGCCGCTGTCAATTCGTAATTATTTTACTCAGGCAAATTAATCTATGGCTCGACCGT
>CANRDH010000168.1 GCA_947629295.1 uncultured Clostridia bacterium | reverse complement strand
ATAAAGCTTTTGCAGACGCCGACGCGGATAATCAAGATTTTTATGGTGTTATTATATGCTGTAATAATTTTTATGCTCAGTTCACCTTTTATAACAGCGACTTTCTACATCACAAGTGATCTTGAAGCTACGACCGACCCATCAAAGGCTTATTCAGTATATTCCACGCAGGAGCAGATCGATGCCGCCGAAAAGGAATTGAGCGGGGCATTTGACAGTCTTGAAAAGAAAACCGACACCGAATCAACAGAGCCAAAAATTGCCGTTTCAACAGCTGACATGGACTGGACGTACCATGTGGCTAACGGAGTTGATTATCAGGATTTGGTCTTACTGGTAGAGAAGGCAGTACATACGGACAAAAGTATATATACTGAGGAAAGTGTGGAAAAACTCAATAAAGCAACATTAAAAGCTCAGAAGGCTCTCTGTTCAACAGTTACGGTATCACGTTCCATAATTCAGCTTATGTTCAGCGGAGATGTAAGCGGTACGGATCTGGACGGCATCGGTGAAATAATTGTTAATGTAGTTTTAGTTTATGGAATAGCATTATTACCGATTATCGGAGTTTTCGTAACTATTTTCGACAAAAGACGTCATATTAAAAATATATGCGGTATTGTGGTTTCGCTTCTGTGTCTTATGGACATATTTGCGACAGTGTTTCCGAATGTGGATTCAGGTGCTGTTATGACTATTGTGGGTTATATTCTTCTATTTGTGCTTTCCATCGGAGGTATATATGCAAAGCAGCAGGAGGATTATATAGTAAGTCATCCTGAGAAGGAAGCTGAATTTACTGAGAAACATCCGCAGTTTGTTAAGGCACTTATTAACTACAAGAGAGTTACTATGAAAAATACCATAGACGAGGAAAAAAAGGAAGAACAGGAGCGTGCGGCTAAGAAAGCTGTGAGGAAAGGAAAATAATAGAACAGTGATTGTTTGTATGAATAAATATTTTATTTCAGAGAAAAATATACTTATGTAAGGAGAGATAGCTATGTCATTAGAGCTTACTAACAAAACCTTTGATGAAGAGGTATTTTCATCTGATAAGCCTGTTGTTGTTGATTTCTGGGCAGATTGGTGTATGCCCTGCAAGATGCTTGCACCTGTTCTGGAAGCGGTTGAGGAAGAAAATCCTCAAATCAAGTTTGCAAAGGTCAACATCTCGGAATACCCTGATATTGCCGAAAAATTCGGTGTTATGAGCATACCTACGCTTATTCTTTTCAAGGACGGAGATAATATTGACGCTTCCGTCGGTCTTATTTCAAAGACAGAGATAGAAAAATTCATAGATCAATAATAAATCCTAAGAATCAAAACCACTCGCCTAGAAGAGAGTGGTTTTACTTATACAAAAAAATCCCTGCGTAAACCTTTTTGGGAACACAGGGATTAATTTTTTAACCTATAAGTTTTTCAACAGCCGCAAGCTTTGCGCTCAGGCAAAATATTTCCATAGCAGTTTTAAGCTCGTCAATGGGCGGATAAGTCGGAGCAATACGTATATTGCTGTCCTTGGGGTCGTTGCCGTAGGGATAAGTGGCTCCCGCATTTGTAAGGATCACACCCGCCTCTTTGCAAAGCTGTACGACTCTTGCCGCAGTACCCTCAAAAACATCAACGCTTACAAAATATCCTCCGTTCGGTTTTATCCACGAAATAATACCGTATTCCTTAAGCTCGCTTTCAAGCATTTTCAGAACCAAATCGAATTTAGGCTTCAATATGCTCTTGTGCTTCTGCATATGTGCAAGAACACCGTCAAGGTTCTTGAAATACAGGGTATGACGCAGCATATTGATTTTGTCATATCCGATTGTCTGGAACGTATATCTTTTATTCAGAAGAGCAAGGTTATTTTTGCTTGCTGCAACCGCCGCAATTCCTGCGCCGGGGAAGGTTATTTTTGAAGTTGAAGCAAATTCAAAGACCATATCCTCGTTGCCGTTCTTCTTTAACTCATCAAATATGTTGAGCAGCTTATCGGGGGTATCGCTGATATCGTGAATAACATATGCATTATCCCACATAATTCTGAAATCCTCAGCCGCGGGCTTGAGAGCTGCAAAACGTCTTACAGTATCGTCTGAATATGTTATACCCTGTGGGTTGGAGTATTTAGGAATACACCATATACCCTTGACTGTGGGATCATTCTGTACAAGCTCCTCAACCATATCCATATCAGGACCGTTTTCGTTCATGGGAATATTTATCATTTCAATACCATAGTATTCGGTAACACCGAAATGCCTGTCATAACCGGGAACGGGGCAGAGAAATTTAATCTTACCCTGTTTATTCCACGGCTCTCCGCCCGCACCGTTTTCCATAAGACAGCCAATGGTATCGAACATCATATTAAGGCTTGAGTTACCGCCGACAAAGATATTTTCGGTGCTGACGTCAAGTATTTCCGCAAAAAGCCTTTTAGCTTCTATAATACCGTCAAGACCTCCGTAATTTCTCACGTCCGGATTGTCCTCTGTTTTGAAGTCGGTTTTAGACGTAACAATATTAAGAATATCATTGGAGAGGGAAACCTGTTCGCTTCCGGGTTTACCTCTTGCCATATTGAGAGAAAGACCTCTTGCTTTATACTCAGCATAAGCTTCACTGAGTTTTTTATACTCCTCCTTTAGGGAGTCTTTGTCCATTGATGAATATGTCGGCATAAATATTCCTCCTATAAATACTGCAAATTTTTTAATGCAAAAAATTCAAAAATTGCAAAATTACATTAATAATTTTAATATATTTATTAAAAAAATGCAAGTCTTATTTTAATTTCCTGCAAAAACTATGATTTTGACAAATAATTAACGTATAACCCCGTTTTTTTTGTTTTTATTCTATAACTTCTTTACCGTACATAATATGAATAGCGGGGGTGTGAATATATATGAGGTACATGAAAAATGTTGTTCTAATGTTATATGTATTTTTGACAGCAATATTACTAACGTCCTGCAAAACCTGTCCGCCGTCAGACGCTTCGGAGGAAATTGCCTCTTATTCATGGGTAAGCAAAAATGAAACAGGGGAGTGCAGACTGAGCTTTGAGGATGAATGTCTGATACTTTCATGCAATCTCTCCGAAAAGGATAAATTGAAAATTGAAGGCCGGTATTTTGCGGATGATAAGACGATTACGCTCGAAAGTGAGGATTGTGGGACTCTTACTCTCGAATATAAGTTGGATAATGATAAATTAAGCCTGAATATGTATAATATGAGTATTGTACTGACAAAGGAATAAATATTTTATTGTTCAAAACCAACTAAAAACATAATAAAATTTTGTTTATCCCGACATTAACAAAAAGTAAAATATTTATTTATTTTGGAGCCGAAAAATGCTATAATATTAACAATCATTCAGCTATGCCGAGTTCTCTGTCCGGCAAATCTAAGGCTGAAAAGAAACGAAAAGGAGATAAATATTATGAAGGTTAAAAAGCTTTCAAAACGTATTCTCGCCTCCTTTA
>CANRDH010000167.1 GCA_947629295.1 uncultured Clostridia bacterium | reverse complement strand
CAGTCTTTTTTGACATCAGATACCGACCTCCTCTTTTTCAAGCTGTGACATACATATCTCACGGTAAACCTCACAATTTTTAACGAGCTCGTCATGCCTGCCCTGACCCACAAGCATACCGTTGTCGAGCACCAGTATTCTGTCGCAGTATCTCACGCTGCTCACCCTTTGTGAAACCGTAAATATTGTCATATTTCCCTCTAAATTACCAAGCTCCCTTCTAAGTGCGGCGTCTGTTGCAAAATCAAGCGCGCTTGAGCTGTCGTCAAGTATAAGTATCTCCGGCCTACCCACAAGCGCTCTTGCAATGGTAAGTCTTTGCCGCTGTCCTCCGGAAAGATTACTGCCGCCGGCGGACAGCTGTTTTTTCGTCTTTTCGGGGAATTTACTTACAAATTCATATGCCTGTGCTGTTTTTAACGCACTCTCTATTTCCTCATCTGAGGCATTCTTGTCTGCCCACAGCATATTTTCTTTTATTGTCCCCGAAAATAATTCCGCCTTTTGCGGTACTATACCCATTCTGCCGCGCAGCTGTCTGAACGGGTATTCCTTTACGTTATTGCCGAAAACACAGACATCTCCCTCATTTGCATCATAAAATCTCGGAATGAGATTTACAAGTGTGGATTTTCCCGAGCCTGTTCCGCCTATTATACCTACCGTCATTCCCCTTTTTATACTGAAACTTATATTTTTCAGTGCATAGCCGTTTTCAAGATAACCGAAGGAAACATCCCTGAATTCAACCGCCGGAGCATTTTTATCAATATCTATATCCGACGCATTTTTTTCCGTTACGCCCGGTTTCGTATCAAATACCTCATTTATTCTTGAAGCGGAGGCTGCCGCCTTTGTAAAAATAACAACAAGATTTGATAATACTATCATAGCAAGCAATATCTGCGTCATATAGTTTACAAGGGCTATTATCTGTCCTGTTTGCAGTTCTCCGATGTTCACGCTTACAGAGCCGAACCATACTATCAATATAATTGCTCCCTGTGCAATTATATAGGTAAGGGGATTGAGAAGTGCTGAGATTTTTCCCGCTCTTACGGATATATCGGCAAGCTCTGCATTGCTTTTATTAAATCTGTCCTCCTCATATTCCTGCTTATCGAATGCACGCACTACCCTGTTGCCGGACAGATTCTCTCTTGAAATCAGTGATGCCCTGTCAAGCTTTTTCTGCATTGCCTTGAAATACGGCACGGATTTATTCATAACAATATAGAGAACGACAGCGATAAGTGCCGACGCAGCTAAAAAAATAAGCGACAGCTTAAGGTCTATCATCATTGCCATTACGAGTGCCCCTATTACAAGAAACGGAGCCCTTATGACAAGTCTTATCAGCATTGCAACCGCAAGCTGCATCTGGTTTACATCGTTGGTAATTCTGGTTATAAGCGACGGTGTTCCGATTTTGTCAAGTTCAGCATGAGAAAGGCTGTTTATATGCCTGAACATACCGTTTCTAAGCTTTGTTCCGAAGCCCTGAGAGGCGATTGAGGCGAATTTCTGACACACAAGGGCAAATCCAAGCCCCAGCGCTCCCATAAGCACCATAAGTCCGCCCCTTGAAAGGACATAGCCTACATCGCCGTTTTTAACGCCTGTGTCTATTATATCCGCTGTTATAAGCGGTATGATAAGCTCGAGTATTGCCTCCGTCAGCTTACACAGAGGGCCGATTATAAGCTGAAGCTTATAATCTTTTAGAAATCTTCTGAGTTTAAACATTTCCATCCTGCTTCCCTATTAATGGTATCTTAATTTTATAATAAAGACAGTATTAAGTCAAGTTTTCTGCTTTGCCTTATTCCGTCCGTACCTGATGCTTGATTCGAGGTGAACTATGTATGCAAAAGCGTTTATTCCTTAAAAACGGGGCTATCATGGCAGGTTCTGCATTGATTATAAGAAGTCTTGGAATGGTATTCCGTGTTTATCTTGCTGACTGCATAGGCTCGGAGGGACTCGGTATATATCAGCTTATTCTTACCGCCTATGCCTTTTTCGCTATGATATGTACATCGGGTCTTACTATAACCGTAACAAGGCTTGCCGGAGATCACATCGCTGAAGGACGCCCCGAAAAAGCCGGATATGTTACCGAAAAGTGTCTTATTTTTTCCATTATTTTCAGCTCGGCACTCGGTCTTGTTCTTTTCCTTTCCGCTGATAAGATAGGTACGGACTTTCTGCATGATGAAAGGACTGTACTGTCCCTCAAAGTACTCGCACCGAGTCTGCCGTTTATGGCTTTCTCCGCAGTTCTCAGGGGATATTTTTCCGCAAAAAGGAAAATGCTCCGCACGGCGGGCGAACAGCTTCTTGAGCAGACTGTGGAAATTGCCGTTTGTGTGGGTATCTTTACCTGCTTTTCACCCAAAACCATGGAATATGCCTGCTGCTCGGTTTCCCTCGGTACGACCTGTGCGGAGATTCTTTCTTTTGTTTATTCCTTTATCCTATACGCATTCGACAAAAAGCGTCTGAACCGAAAAAGCGTAAAGGTAGAAAGACTTTTTGCCTGTGCATTGCCTATCGCTCTTCCCTGTATGGCAAGCTCGGGACTCCGCAGCGGTCTTTCGGCTGTTGAAAATATCCTTATTCCCTCGGGACTTATGAAATACGGTGCAGACAGCAGCACCGCTCTTTCCGAATACGGTATAATAAGCGGTATGGCTATGACAATAATCGTATTTCCGTCGGTATTTATATTGCCCTTTGCCTCCCTTATTATTCCCGAAATGTCACAGGCAAGCATATTGCATCATAATAACGGAATCAAGCATATGGCGGAAAGAATGTTTTCCGCAACTCTCAAATATTCCCTGCCCATCATGTTTATGTTTATATTCTTTGCGGACGATATCGGAAGGGCGGTTTATAATTCGGAAAAAGCAGGCTTTTACATTGCCGCCCTTGCCCCTGTTGTTCCTCTTATGTATCTTGATTCAAGCGTTGACGGTATGCTTAAAGGGCTTAACGAGCAGACAAGCTATCTTATATGCAATGTTATCGACTCAATTATAAGGGTAATACTGACATATTTACTTTTGCCTGTTTTAGGTGCAATGGGAGTGGTTATCGTTATAATATTCAGTGAGCTTCTCAATACTTCTCTCAGTCTTATAAGGCTTATGCAGGTTACACACCTGCGACTGAAAGTATTTGATTCGGTTATCCGACCGATAATATGTATTCTGATTCCGTGTCTGCTTATTCCCTTTATTCCGAAAACAGGAACAGATCAAATCGATGTCTGTATAAGTCTTATTCTTTGCATAGGCTTCTACCTTTTCGGTATGTTTATTTCCGCCCCAAAAGACTGCATATATAATAAAAAAATAAAGGAAAGGTCTGCGGCATAGCTTTGTCGCATGACCTTCCGATTTTGTTTTAATTATCAATAATAAATCCATAGAAATATATAAATATTGCTTGTTTTCTAAGTGTTGATATGATATCATGGATAAGCATTGGTTTTAACAA
>CANRDH010000166.1 GCA_947629295.1 uncultured Clostridia bacterium | reverse complement strand
TCAACCGTGTACAGATAGTGAATATACCTGCCGTTTCTGCCATAGGAGTTTTTTTCGGCGCCCATATTTTATATGGAGTCACACATCTTGACAAACTTTGGCTGTGCATTAATAACTTACAGACTGTTTTTGCATCATGGGATAATTTTTTATTCTATTTTACCGATATTTTCGGTGGAATGGTATTTTACGGTGGACTTATCGGGGGGATAATTGCAGGTTATATTTATTGTAGATGTCTTAAGCTTGATATTATGACTTATTCCGATGCGCTTACACCGGCAATACCGTTATTTCATGCATTCGGCAGAGTCGGCTGTTTTCTTGGAGGCTGCTGCTACGGGATAGAAAGCTCCTGGGGATTTCAATATGAACACTCACTCGTCCCCGAAGCAGACGGTGTCACAAGACTTCCTATACAACTTTTTGAGAGTATGGGGAATCTTGTTATAGTCGCAGTCCTTATTCTTCTATCAAAAAAAATACATACAAAAGGCTTTCTTCTTCCCTTGTATTTACTTATGTATGGTATTTTACGGTTTACAACAGAATTTTTCCGAGGCGATGAAATACGCGGTTTTCTTTTCGGAATATCAACATCACAATGGATAAGTGCATTTGTAATAATTGCTTCTACAACTGCATTAATGAAAATAGTTAGTCAGAAAAAAGTAAAGGTCGTATAACAAAGGATACCCGTCTGTCTTAGAAATAAAAAGACAAACGGGTAAATTTTTATACCAATTCTTTAATTTTCTGTTTCACTGAGTTCCTCTGCAATTTCCATAATTTTCATCAGTCTGTGATTTACACCCGAACGGCTTATCGGTGTACTGAGTGCCTCGCCAAGCTCACGCAGATTATATTCCGGATATTCCTCACGAAGTTCGGCAAGCTCTCTAAGTTCGTCCGATAAATACCCGAGTCCGCGCTTCTCCTTGATGATACCGATCGCCCTGAGCTGCTTTGCAGACGCAGCCGCTGTCTTATTGCTGTTTGCGGTTTCGGAGTTTATCTGCCTGTTTACCTTATTCCTCACGGATTTATATATCTGCTGCTGTATTATGTCAAGGGATGCCATCGGCGCCCCGATATAGGCAAGCATATCGGCAATAAGATCACTTCCCTTGATATACACAACATAGCTTCCCTTTCTTCTTACAACATTAGGCTCGCTTTCCATAATATCAATTTCACTCATAAGCCTGCTCAAATCATTGGCAAGGTTCATATGCGGCACAACAAATTCCATATGATAATCCTTTTCGGGGTCTGTGACATTTCCGCAGACAAGAAATACCCCTCTAAGAAAATACGGAATACATTCCTCGCTCTCAATGTTCGCACGGTTTATCCTCAGACTCGGTGTATTATCCACATGATTGAAATAATCAAATATCCTTTCGCAATCCTCGCTGTCGGGTACACTAAGCGTATATATATCCTTTTCCTCTCTGCGTTTTGTCAGTGTGCACGATATATCGACAATAGCCGAGGTAAGAGCAGACAATGTCTCGGAATATAAAACCGCAACTGCCTTGCAGCCCGTTGTCAGGGATACGCTTCCTGCGGAAAAATTTTTTGAAAACAATGCCATACCGTATGCAAAAGCGTACCTTTCCCTGTCTCCCGATATTTCCGAAAGGCAAAGCTCCCTTTTTGTTTCCTTTGAAAATGACATTCATACCACCGTCAATTTTTATTTATATCCCTATGATGCACAATAGCTCTTTGTCCCGTTTCAAGTATATGATTATAAAGAACTCTCGTAAGAGTGACCGAACGGTGTTTTCCTCCCGTGCAGCCTATACCTATAACAAGCTGGCTTTTTCCCTCGCTCAGGTATAACGGCAAAGAATAATCAACCAAATCAATCATTCTCTTTGCAAAACCGCCCGATTGCTCAAACTGCATAACATAGTCATATACACAGGCCTCAAGTCCCGTATGCTCCTTAAGCTCGGGAATATAAAAAGGATTGGGCAGACAGCGCACATCAAAAACAAGATCCGCCTCAGCCGGAAGTCCGTATTTAAAACCGAATGATATACAGGTTACCGTAAGTCCCAAGGATATATTCCCCAGGAACAGCGAGGTTATCCTTTCCTTTAGCTGTGTGGTCGACAGAAGCGAAGTATCTATTACATAATCCGCACGGGCTTTGACAGGCATAAGAAGCTCACGCTCAAGACTGACGGCAAGCTCCGTTGTAGCTGAATTATCGCTTAGAGGATGCTTGCGTCTTGTTTCTTTAAAACGCCTTAAAAGCACATCGTCCCTTGCATCAAGAAACAATATTTTATACTTCTTATGTACCGCCTTAAGCTTGGCAAGGGAATCAAAAAGATCATCAAATACGTCCCCCGCCCTTATATCGGTCACAACCGCTATTTTTTTCATATGCTCGTCCGTGGATTTTTCGCAAAGCTCATAAAACGTCGGTACCAATACCGGAGGTATATTATCCACACAATAAAATCCTATATCCTCCATATTTTTCATAGCGACTGATTTTCCTGCTCCCGACAAACCTGTAATAATTATAAATTCCATCTGTACTGTCACCTGTATTCCTGCCGTCAATTTCCTGTTTTCGTATGATATCCCTTTTATTGTCTATACCGTTATCCGATATATTTTATCTCACATTGCAGCTCCACACCTGTTTTTTCCCTTACTGCATCTTTAACCTTTTCAATAAGCTCCGTAACATCCTTTGCCGACGCCCTTCCGTTATTTACAATAAACCCGGAATGCTTTTCGCTCACCTGTGCGTCTCCCACGGATAAACCTTTCAGACCGCACTGATCAATCAGCGCCGCAGCATAATGACCCTCGGGCCGTTTGAATACGCTTCCAGCACTCGGACGGTTAAGCGGCTGTTTTGCCTTACGCCTCTCCATAGTGTCCTGCATAAGGTAAAATATCTCGTTCTTATTTTTAGGATTAAGCTTAAGTGTCACATCAAGAATAATATAATCCCTATCGGTATAGAAACTGCGCCTGTATGAAAACTCATGTCCTTCTCCGGATATTTCCCTTATATTTCCGTCACTGTCAAGATACCTTGAGGACACAACAACATCCTTGATTTCTCCTCCGTAGGCTCCGGCATTCATATATACCGCGCCGCCCATTGAACCGGGAATACCCCACGCAAATTCCATTCCTCCGAGACTGTTGTTCTTTGCATAAATACACACTCCCGCAAGACTTACACCCGCACCGCACCGCAGAGTATTCTTATCGATCATTTCAATCTCGTCAAAATCGCCGCCAAGCTTTATTACCGCTCCGCTTATTCCCTTGTCGGAAACGAGCAGATTTGAGCCGAGTCCGATTATAAAATACGGAACATCAAAGCTTTTGCAGGCTGAAATAACATTTTTAAGCGCGTCTATGCTCCTGACCTCGCAAAAGCACTCCGCATTGCCTCCTATACGGAAGCTTGTGTGCAGATACATGGGCTCATCCCTTTTTATTATAACGGATTCACCCTGTATTGATTTTATAAATTCGTCGGTTATCATAATATATTCTCCTCGTATAATATGTTTATAGCC
>CANRDH010000165.1 GCA_947629295.1 uncultured Clostridia bacterium | reverse complement strand
GTCTGTGTAATAATAAATACAGGTTTTTTCATATTTTACTCCTTTTCTGCAAAATTCCGTATCCGATACCCATACTATTATTATACTTTATTTTTCGGTTTTGTAAATAGTCTGAGATAATTTTATATTTTATTTTTAGCCTTTCGTTTAGGAATCAAAAGGGCAAGAAGAACTATAAGCAGTACAGGCACGGCAACATAGGAGATTTTTTCAAGCATAATTATTCTCTCGGATATTCCGGTATCCTGCGTGGAGATAACAACTTCCCTTTCAGATTCATTGGAAGAATCGGAAACGGTCTGAGGCTCTGAATCCGAATTAACACTATCGGCACGGCTTTCCTCCTTATCGGTTAGCTTGCCGTCATCAACACGTCTGCAGAATACCGCATATCTGTAGGTGCTCGCCCAATACGGATGGCAGGTTATGAGCGTGACCATATCCTCATTTTTACGGATAAGAATTGAATCTATATCACTCGGGTATATGACCTTGATTTCGCAAACCTTATAGGAAAGCGTTTCCCAAAGGTTATCTATATATACATCATCGCCTATTTCCAACTGTTCGATATTAAGAAAATATTCCGCTCCGCTCCAGCCTCTGTGTCCTGCCAATACACAATTTGTATTTTTTCCTCCTATGGGCATTGACGTCTGTCCGAGCTGTGCGGCACCTCTCGCCATATTATTATACGAAGCACCGAGATAAACAGGCATTTCAAGATTATTCATTTTCGGAACTCTCAGCACTGCAACAGGCTCATCCGAAAAGCCATAGGCGGAAAGGTTCACACTTGCCTGCTCATATATCCATGCATCACAAAGCCCCGCCTGACCGTCCTTATATATATTATCATTGTACCTTTTCATTTCCTCATACAGCTGCTTATACGGCATATTGTTATTTTCTTTATCGTTACCGCTTTCCTCCTCACCTGCGGATACCTCATCCGTTTCCTTACTGCTTTGCTGTTCGGTTTCTTCGACAACGGTTTTCCGTCTGTTCTCAAAGTTTTCCACAACTATTTTCTGATTTGTATTTGCAGTATTTCCCGAAATGAGCGGATATACAAATATCCCCAGACCTATAAGGAACAATACAACAGTCAGTATATAACAAATAACTCTTACAAACCTTTTATTCATCATGCTTTCTCTTTCTTCGTATGTTAAAAATTATTCTGAAAATAAAAAAGACAATCAGTATGCCTGCCATAACCGAAAAACCGATGATACCGGCATATATATATTGCTCATCCCATGTACTTTTTTTCAGCCGCATGGTCTGTTCCTGCTTTTCCTTTTCGTTATAGCTTACACGGGTACCCCGCACCAGCAAACGGTGGGTATTTTGACCGAAAGGGGTACAGGTCACAAGGGTGACATAATCCTCTTCGCTGTCGATTTCAAGCAGCGAAAGCTCCTCGGGGAGAACCACCTCTATCTGATCTATACGATAGGCAAGCTTTTCTCCGCAGGTTAATATATAGAACATATCACCCTTTTCAAGCTTATCGAGATCCGAAAAAAGCTTTGAGCCGGCATATCCGGTATGTCCGACAAGAACGGAATGTGTTCCCATTCCTCCCACCGGAAGGGATGTATTTTTCAGGTGACCTATGCCTTTTTCGAGTACGGAATCGCCTGTGCCGTGATAAACGGGATATCGGATCTCTATTGACGGTATCTCCAGAACCGCCATAACATCCGTGGTGTCAAGACTCAGCAGGCTGTAATAATCGTCATCACTTTCCGCATTTTCGGCGAAAGGGTCACCTATCTCAACATTTCCGACAAGCCGTGAGTTATATTCCCTCGCCTTTCGGAGCATTTCATTATTCTTTTCGTCAGATGTCTGTTTTGAGGTATTGAGATAGGTTTGCAGCTCGCTGTCCGAATTCATATTCATAAACAAATTGCTTACAAAGGGATATATAAAAATCCCCAGACCGACAATCATAAGTATAATAAATATTATAACAGGAGCCGCCTTTTTCATACAATCATTCCCCATCAATCAATATCTTTTTTCTTTTCTTCCTGAGCCTTATGGTTCTGACCGTTATAAAAGCCGATACTATTATAACCAGAACGGCGCCGCCGGCAAGCAATGCTCTTTTATATTCGAGCATCCATGTAGATTCAACCTTTTCGGTTTCCGATACAATTTTCTCTGCCTCCTCATAGGGTATACGCTCACCCCGCACAAGCAGTCTGTGTGTATTTATACCGTACGGAGTGCAGGTGACAAGCGTTACATAGTCCTTTTCCGTATCTATTCTCAGACTGTTTGTTTCATCAGGCTTTACTACACTTATCCTGTCCACCTGATAGGCAAGTGTTTTTCCGAGGACGTGTATATAGAAAACGTCTCCCGATTTAAGCTTGTCTATATCCGTGAAAAGAGCTGCCGAGGAAAGGCCGCTGTGTCCCGTGAGGACGGAATGTGTACCCTTTCCGCCGACAGGCAGGGAGGTCCTTTGAAGATGACCTATGCCTTTCAGGAGAATTTCCGAATCCGTTCCGTGGTAGATCGGGAGATTTACGGAAATTGAGGGTATCTCTATACTTCCGATTACGGAATCACCATTAACATCAAGCAAAGCCTCATATTCCAAATCGGTTTCCGCTCTGTATCCGGGGTCGAAAGGGTCGGTAAGCTGAATATTTCCGAGAAGACTTTTGTTATAACTGTATGCATCCTCAAAGGCCTTATCTATTTCATTTTTATTCATTTTTTCTACTGCGGACTGCTGCTCTATGAGCTCACTGTCATGGTTCAGTCCCATAAGGTAATTGCTTATGAAAGGGTAAAAAACCAACAGCAGTCCCGCCGCAAGGACAATGGAGCCGAATATGATAATCAATACTTTTTTCAAAACCCGTTACCTGCTTTACAAAAACTGCAAATACAGAGAGAACGGCAAAACACTGTTCTCTCTGTATCCATAATATTAACAATAGCTTTAATATCTATTTTGCCGACTTCTTTTTACGGAGCTGCGAAAATATTATTATAGCTGCCGCCATGATAACACCGCCGCCGATTGTGAATATCAGAAGTCCCGTGCCGCCTGTGAGAGGAAGATCAAACTGCTTAGATACATTGTTTACGGTAAACTCAAATATACCGGCATTATCATTTTTATTGCTAACACCCGAACCTTCAACTTTTGCACTTACTTCTCCCTGACCGTTTGCACCTGCTGCAACAACTATTTCCACAGGACCTGCAAGCTTGCTGTATCCGTCAAGGCTCTTTTCCTCGGTAAGTGTATAGGTTCCGGCATCAAGACCGTTGATCTTAAGAACTCCTTCACTGTTCGGCTTAAGTACTTCTGTTACCGTATAGCCTGAGAGTGTACCCATATCTTTTGTATAGACGGTATAAACGCCCGGCTCACCGGTTTTCTGTACAAAATGCACTGCGTTTCCGTCCTTTGTCATGGAGAACTCAACATCCGATGCATCAATCTCTTTACCATCAGCCTTTGCATTGTTAAAGTATTTGGTCAATATCATGCCGTATGTATAGACATCCACCTCCGTAGTGTCAATATCTTCCTCAGTATCATCACCGG